>RGUL01000074.1 GCA_010027845.1 Gammaproteobacteria bacterium | reverse complement strand
TGGCCGGTGCCGGCTCAGGCGGTGCGACGGGCGGTGTCGCCTCGGCCGGCGCGAGCGGCGTGGCATCGCGCTCGGCCGTTGCCGGACGCGGCGCATTGCCGGTGAGATCGATTTTGTAGCTCACGAGCGGCGGGCCGTCGGCCGCATGCCCGTCATCGAGCGCGAGCCGCCCCTTCGAGCCCGCGCCGGTGAGCAGTTCGGGCAATAGCGCGACGGCGATCACGATCAAAATGATCGCGCCGGTCAATCGATTTCTGAGCGAGGTATCCAACGCCAAAATTATAGCCCAAGCCAATCGAGCGCCGGCCCGATCGTATGAAACGAGCCGAGCACGACGATGCGATCACCGCGTTCGGCGAGCGCGAGCGCCGCGGCACAGGCTTCGTGGACGTTCGGCGCGAGAACGGTGCTGCGGCAATCGTCGGGCAAGCGTCGTCGCAATCGTTCGGCATCGCAGCCGCGCGGACCGTCGAGGCCGGCGAGCACCCACTCGTCGACCACCGCAGCGAGCGCCGCACCGATCGCGTGCGCGTCTTTATCGGCCAGGATGCCGACCACCGCGACGGTTCGACCGGCGCAGGGTGTCGCGCGCAGCGTCTGCGCCAACGCCTCAGCGGCACCGGCGTTATGCGCCACGTCGAGAATCCATTGCGGGCCGCCCACCGGAAACTCGGCGACGCGTTGAAAACGACCACGCAGGCGCACGTCGCGCAGCGCGCGCGCGGCAATCTCCGTCGTGAGCGGTACGCGCCCGAGCGCATCGAACGCAGCCAACGCCGCAGCCGCATTGGCAAGCTGCACCGGACCTTCGAGGGCGGGAAACGGCAGCGGGCCGAGCGCGCGCGCACCCGCAGCCCAAACCCAGCTGCCGACACCTTGCTCGCGCACTTCGAACTCACGCCCTGGTCGTCGCGCATCGCACGCCAAAGATTCGAGGGCCGCATACACGCTGCGCGGCAAATCGGCGCTGCCGAGGATCACCGGCCGCCCGGGCCGAAAAATTCCAGCCTTTTCGGCGCCGATATGCTCGACCGTCGGGCCGAGCCACTCGGTGTGATCGAGACTCACCGAACACAACACGGCGACGTCGGCATCGACGATGTTAGTGGCGTCGAGTCGCCCACCGAGACCGACCTCGAGTACCACGAGGTCAACTGCCTCGCGCGCGAAGATATCGAATGCGGCGAGCGTACCCCACTCGAAGAAGGTCAAAGATATCGCCGCATCACCCTGACTACGCGCTGACTCGATGCGCTCGAATGCCGCACAGAGCGCTGCATCGTCGATCGGCACAGCGTCGATCGCCACGCGCTCGTTGTAGCGTTGTAAATGCGGGGACGTGTACGTGCCGGTGCGCAACCCCGCTGCGCGACCGAGCGCGGTCAACATCGCGACCGTCGAGCCCTTGCCGTTCGTACCGCCGACGATCACGGTCGGCAGACGCCAGGGCAGCAAGCCGAGCCGCTGCGCCACGGCGCGCACCCGCTCGAGACTGAGATCTATTTCTTTGGGGTGCTGCGCGAGTTGCTGCGCGAGCCAGTCATTCAGCGATCGCATCGGGCGTCGCAACGGCCGGCTGACGCAGCAGCATGCGCAGAGTTCGCGCTAACTCTCGTCGCAGATCGCGTCGATCGACGATCATGTCGATGACTCCATGCTCGAGCAAAAACTCGCTGCGCTGGAAGCCTTCCGGCAAAGTTTCACGAACTGTCTGCTCGATCACGCGCGGTCCCGCGAATCCGATCAAGGCTTTAGGCTCGGCGACGTTGAGATCGCCGAGCATCGCGAGACTCGCCGACACGCCACCCGTCGTCGGATCGGTGAGCACGGAAATGAACGGCAGACCCGCCGCGGCGAGTTCGGTGAGTGCCGCGCTGGTCTTCGCCATTTGCAGCAAAGACAACAACGCCTCTTGCATGCGCGCACCGCCGCTCGCCGAGAAACACACCAGCGGTCGGCGGCCGGCGATGGCGTGATCGACTGCGCGCTTGAAACGCTCGCCGACGACGGAGCCCATCGAGCCGCCCAAAAATTGGAATTCGAATGCGCAGGTGACGATCGGTAGGGCCTCAAGATCACCTTCCATCACGATCAACGCATCACGCTCACCGGTATTTTTTTGCGCGGCGGCGAGTCGATCGCGATATTTTTTGCTGTCACGAAACTTAAGCGGATCTTCGGGTGCGACCTCCGCGGCGAGCTCGCGCGCAGTCGACTCGTCGAGGAAGGCGAGCAATCGGTCGCGGGCGCCGATCCGCATGTGGTGGGCGCATTTCGGGCACACCTGGAGATTGCGCTCGAGTTCGGCGCGATACAGCACGGAGTCGCAAGCGGAACATTTGATCCACAAACCTTCCGGGACCGATCGCGAACGGCGTTCGGTCTTGATGCGCGACGGGACGATTTTCTCGAACCAGGCCATGCGATGCGCCTCGTCAGGGGTGGCCGATGATACCGGAACGCCCGGGCAGCCGGAACGCGAGCGGGTAATCGATCGCAACGAGACAGAGGCCCTCCGCGGGCGCGGTCGCTGCGTTGCGCCGTCGATCGCGACTCGCGAGGATGTCCGCGACGTGCGTGACGCTGCGCTCACCGCGTCCGACCGATATCAGCAACCCGGCAATGTTGCGCACCATGTGATGCAAAAAAGCATTGGCGGTGACGTCGACGTGCACGAAGTGTTCGTGACGAGTAACCACGATCGAATCTAGCCGACGCACCGGCGAATTCGATTGACACTCGGCCGCGCGGAATGCGCTGAAATCGTGCTCGCCGATGAGTGGCCTGGCAGCCGCTTGCATCGTCTCAATATCGAGCGGCACACCGATCCAGGCGCTGCGTGCGGCGGCAAGTGCCGAGCGCGCACGTCGATTGAAAATCGTGTAGCGGTAGTGACGGCGCAGCGCGGAATAGCGCGCATGAAAATGGTCGGCTACGGGTCGCGCCCAAGCGACGCTAACGTGCGGACCGAGATTCGCATTCGCACCCATCGTCCACGCGTGCATCGAACGTCGCGACGTCGTGTCGAAGTGCACGACCTGCCCGCTCGCGTGCACACCAGAGTCGGTGCGACCACCGCATACGAGCTCGACCTCGTGATCGGCAACCAAAGAAATGGCGAGCGTGAGATCGCCCTCGACGCTCCGCAACGCAGGCTGCGCTTGCCAACCGCAATATTGTGTGCCGTCGTATTCGACCCCGAGCGCCCAGCGCATCGTCGAGATGCTCAGCGACGCAACGTTTCGAGCAAGCGCTGCGCTTGCAGCCGCTGCTGCGCATCGCCGTCGCGCAACACGACTTCGAGCTCGACGCGCGCTGCGGCAGGATCACCCATCTCGATGTAGGCGCGCGCGAGATCGAGGCGGCTACCGGTTTCGTCGAGCGGCGGTGGATCGCCTTCGAGATCCTCTTGCAGATCTACGGCAGGCGGCGGCGTAGCGGGCGGCGGCGGAGGCGGCGGAGGCGGCGAAACTTGCGGCAGCGGCATCGACACCGTCGGCTCACGTACGGCTTCGGCGAACCCGCGCGGCACAGGCTCGATGGCAAGCTCGCGATCGCGCTCCGAGCGCGCACGACGCGCGAGCTCGAAGACGAGTCCGACCACGACGCCGATCAACAGTGTCCACAACCACCACAAACGCGCGAGTGCCGCTGACAAATCGACCGAGCTTGAAGGCGGTGACGACTCCGATACTTTTGCTTGCAGCGCGGCGATCTCGCGCGAGCGGACTTCGAGCAAGCGCGTCGACTCGGCAAGCTCACGCTCGAGCGCCGCGATGCGTTCGTCGTTGGCGTTGGAATCGGCACCCGCCTTGCCGCCAGCTTCAGCCGAGCCCGAATTTTTTGCAAACGGAGTTTCGTTCTCGGCAGGCTTGGCGGTCGGCGCGGCGGTCGAGGTCGTCACGTCGGTCGGCGCGACGAGTCGCAGGCGACCCGTATTCGTCGGCGCCGCGGCGACCGAGCCGCCACGATTACGCCAGGTCGCATTTTGTTTGGCGTACTCGCCTTGCGCGCGATCACGCGAGAGACGCGACAATTCCTCGGCGCTCGGCAGACGCAATACGACGCCGGCACGCAAGTCGTGGATGCTGCCGGCGAAGGCTTGCGGATTGGCTTCGTAGAGTGCGATCGCCGCTTGCGCGACCGGCACGTCGTCGCGACGTGCGACCTCGCGCGCAAATTTGAGCAAGGTGTCGCCGCGACCGACGGACACCGTCGCCGCAGGCGTGGACGCCGCGGGCGGCGCGGCGGATGGCGCGTCCGGCGAGGCCGCGGCGCGCGGTGCGGGCTCTGCCCGCTCGAGTGGCGCACTACGCGCGGCATCGGTTTGCGGAATGTCGGCCGCCGGCGCCGGCGTCGCTTGCGGCGCGAGCACGCGGCGATCGATGACGAGATTGAATTCGCGCAGCACACGACCGCGCCCCCAATCGGCGACCACGAGCACGGTCAAAAATGGATCGGTGACCTTGGCGCGCGTTCGAAGTTGCAACACCGATCGACCGTCGCGACTACGCCCGGCGGCGATCCGCGCGGTTTCAAGGTATGCGGGTCGCGCGACGCCGTAACGCACGAACACGTCGCGCGACGGAACTTCGACGACCAGCGCCGCAAGTTCGTCCGCCGACGCGTCGATGATGTCGATTTCCGCTTCGAGCGGCGCGTCGAGTGCCGACAACACGCGCGCCTCGCCGAGCGACAAAGCCCACGAAGCGCTCGGCCAGATGGTAAGGGCGAGCGCGAAGGTTGCGACGATCGCAACCCCGCGCGCGCCGACTCTGCGCTCAGAGGTAGTCACGCACCAGGATCTCTGCGATCTGCACACTGTTGGTGGCAGCACCCTTACGGATGTTGTCGGAGACGATCCAAAAATTGAGTCCACGCTCATGAGAGATGTCCTCGCGTATGCGTCCGACGTACACCGCGTCGTTGCCTGCCGCTTCGACGGCCGGCGTCGGATAGCCGCCTGGCTTGCGCGTATCGACGACGACCACGCCCGGCGCTTTCGACAACAATGCACGAGCCTCGTCGGCCGACATCTTGCGGCGCGTCTCGACGTTGACGACTTCCGAATGCCCGAAAAACACCGGCACGCGCACCGTGGTCGCATTCACGCGGATGTCAGGATCGCCGAAAATCTTCCGGGTCTCCCAACACATCTTCATTTCTTCTTTGGTGTAGCCGTTATCTTGAAACTTGTCGATCTGCGGCACGAGGTTGTAGGCGATTTGTGCGGCCATCACCTTCGGCTTCACCGGGCCCTTGCCACTCATCAACGCCACGGATTGTTCGGCTAATTCTTCGACGCCTTCCTTGCCGGCACCCGAAACCGACTGGTAGGTCGCGACGTTGATGCGTTCGATCTGCGCCGCATCGTGGATCGGCTTGAGCGCAACCAACATTTGGATGGTCGAGCAGTTCGGGTTGGCGATGATGTGGCGCGCTTTGTACTTGGCGATGTCGTGCGGATTCACTTCCGGCACGACCAGCGGGATGTCGTCTTCGTAGCGAAACTCCGACGTGTTGTCGATCACGACGCAGCCCGCGGCGCCCGCTTTCGGCGCATAGGCCCGCGAGACGTCGCCGCCCGCCGAAAACAGCCCGATGTCGGCTTTTGAAAAGTCGAAGGTGTCGACGTCGATGACGTCGAGACGTTTACCCTTGAACTCGACGGTTTTACCAAGCGAACGGCTGCTGGCGAGCGGGAACAGTTCCGCCACCGGAAAATTCCGCTCCTCGAGAATCTTGATCATCGTGTCGCCGACGAGTCCCGTCGCGCCGAGCACTGCCACCTTCCACTGTCGAGTCGTCATCGAGCTCTCCGTCTGACCAAAAACGTCACGCTCAACGCGTGATTACGGGCGTGGTCGAACGCACGTCCGCATTCTGCGCGCGATGGCGCAGGTAATGATCCATCAACACGATAGCCAGCATCGCCTCGGCAATCGGCGTCGCGCGCAGCCCGACGCAGGGGTCGTGGCGGCCGGTCGTGACGACATCGGTCGGTCGACCGTCGACGTCGATCGTGCGGCCCGGCACTTGGATGCTCGAGGTCGGCTTCAAAGAAACGTGCACGATCACGTCTTGACCGCTGGAAATTCCGCCGAGCACACCGCCTGCGTTATTGGAAAGGAACCCCTGCGGGGTCAGTTCGTCGCGATGTTCGCTGCCGCGCTGCTGCACGACCTTGACGCCGGCGCCGACCTCAACGGCCTTTACGGCGTTGATGCCCATCATCGCGTAGGCGAGATCGGCATCGAGACGATCGAACACGGGCTCGCCGAGACCCGGCGGCACACCCCGCGCGACGACCGTGACCCGCGCGCCGATGGAATCGCCTGACTCACGGATTTTCCAGATCAAATCTTCGAGTTCTTTGACGCGCGACGGATCGGGGCAAAAGAACGGGTTGTCGTACGCGGTCTCGGGCGCGACCGGGTCGAGTTCAAGACCACCGACGTTACTGACATAACCGTGGATCGCGATGCCCGCGCGCTCGGCGAGCCACTTACGGGCTATGGCACCTGCCGCAACCCGCACGACCGTCTCGCGCGCCGAGGATCGCCCGCCACCGCGGTAATCACGGAAACCGTATTTTTGTTGGTAGGTGTAGTCGGCGTGACCGGGGCGAAATCGATCTTTGATCTTGTCGTAGTCACGCGAACGAGCGTCGGTGTTCTCGACCAACAGGCCAATTGACGTGCCTGTCGTCCGACCTTCGAAAACACCCGAGAGGATACGCACCACATCAGCTTCTTTTCTTTGGCTGACGAAGTGCGAAGTACCCGTGCGACGCCGATCGATGTCGCGGGTGAAGTCGGCCTCGGAAATTTCCAGCCCTGGCGGGCAGCCGTCGATTACGCAGCCGAGCGCCGGACCGTGACTCTCACCGAAGGTGGTCACCTGGAACAAACGACCGATGGTGTTACCGGACATGACGTTGCAACTGCTCGCGGGTCAAACAAAACACACCGCCACCGCCGCGTTCGAACTCGAGCCAAAGAAAAGGCACGCGGGGATAGCGCCGACGCACCAAAGTTTCCGTGTTACCGACCTCGACGATCAGCAGGCCGCCGGGATTCAGGTGCCGCGCCGCTTGCGCGAGCAACACCTTGACCGAGTCGAGACCATCATCGCCCGAGGCCAGCGCGATGCGTGGCTCGTGTCCATATTCGTCGGGCAGCGAACGCATCTCGCGCCGCCCTACGTAGGGTGGATTGGACACGATGATATCGTAGGAACGACCTTGCAGGGCTGCGAAATGGTCCGATTTGACCAATCGAACCCTGCGCGACAAGCCGAGCGCCGTGCGATTTTCTCGCGCGAGCGCCAGCGCAGCCGCGGAAATGTCCACCGCGTCGACGCGCGCCGCCGGCAGGTAATGCGCACAGGCGAGCGCGATGCAACCGCCGCCCGTCCCGACGTCGAGCACTCGGCGCACGCGCGACGCATCAATCCAAGGCTCGAAGCGTCGCTCGATCAATTCGGCGAGTGGCGAACGCGGCACGAGCGCGCGTGCATCGGTGCGCATCGGCAAGCCCGCAAACCAGGTGCGGCCGGTGATATAAACGGCGGGTTCGCGCGTCGAGAGTCGTCGTTCGAGCAACGCTTCGAACGCGAGTTGCTGGCGCCGCGTAAGGCGCCGCGCGAGCAAGCACGGGTCGGACGCATCAGCGAGACCGAGCACGTGCCAAAGAAGCACCGCCGCGTCGTCGACTGCGTTGTCGGTACCGTGACCGAACCAAACGCCGGCGCGTTCGAGTCTGCGCGCCGCGCGTCGAAGCGCAACGGCGACCGTAATCGCCGGCTGCGTCGCTGCCGATCGCCGCACTGATTTTTGCTTGTGGGATACTGTAGCCATGAATCCCTATATTGCCCCGTTGTTCATCGGCGCGCAGTACTTGCTGCCCCAGCACGGCCTGTCGCGGCTGGTGCATGCCGCCGCGCGCAGCACGACGCCGTGGTTCAAGAATCTATTGATCGACGCCTTCGTTCGCGGCTTCGTGCCCGATATGTCGGACGCGATCGAACCCGAGCCGCGCGCCTACCCGTCGTTGAACGCGTTCTTCACGCGCGCGTTGCGTGCCGGCGCGCGACCGATGCCCGCCGATCCGCACGCGATCGCATCACCGGTCGACGGCACGATCAGCGAAATCGGCGACATCGACGATGATCGTTTGCTGCAAGCCAAAGGTCGTCACTACACCCTCACCGCACTGCTTGCGGGGCGGTCGGACTGGGTCCGACACTTTCGCGGCGGTCGTTTCGCGACCATCTATCTCGCACCCTACAACTACCATCGCATCCACATGCCGCTCGCCGGCGTGCTGCGCGCCGCCGACTACGTCCCGGGGCAATTGTTCAGCGTCAATCGAACCACCGCCGACGGTGTCGCGAACTTGTTCGCGCGCAACGAACGCATCAACTGTTTGTTCGAAGGCGAAGGTTTTCACCATGCGCTGCTGCTGATCGGCGCGCTGAACGTCGGCAGTATGGAAACCGTGTGGCACGGCGAAGTGGCGCCGCGCGCGCAACGGGTGCTAACGGGGCTACCGATCGCCGATGCGAACGGCGCGTACGCTGCCTCGCGCGGTGACGAGATGGGCCGCTTCAACATGGGCTCGACGGTGATCCTGCTGTATCCGCCGAACGCGATCGAGTGGCACGCGACGATTTCGCCCGGTAAAACCGTACGCCTCGGCGAGGCACTCGGCCGTCGGCTCATCGCCGACGGGACTTGATGTCGCCTGCGACGAGATCAACCGCGGCGACCCCACCGACGACCGCGGTACGCTGGCGGCCCGGCACAAGCCGCGAAATGCTCGCCCTGCGTGCTCGCATGGCCGCCGCGCTACGCGAATTCTTTGCTCTACGCGACGTATTAGAAGTCGACACACCGATTTGCGTGAATGCGGGCGTGACCGACGTCAACATTCATTCGGCCGTGGCGCTCGTCGGGGAACGCAAACTGTATTTGCACACGTCGCCCGAGTACGCGATGAAGCGTTTGCTCGCCGCGGGCAGTGGCGACATTTTTCAGTTGTGCCACGTAATTCGCAGCGACGAAACCGGGCCGTTGCACAACCCCGAATTCAGCTTACTCGAGTGGTATCGACTCGGATTCACACTCGAGCAACTCGCGACCGAAGTCGCCGAACTTTTGAATCATTGGCTCGCGATCGCCGGCCGCGCACCACGACCCCTGCAATTCGCTCGCTATCGGGATCTGTTCGTGGCCGCGCTCGCCGTCGATCCCCTCGAGGCACCGCTCGAGATACTGCGCGGGCTCGCTGCACGGCACGGCCTCGATCGTGCGAGCGGCGACACTTTAGACCGCGATGCGCTGCTCGATTTTTTGATGGGCGTCGTCGTCGGCCCCACATTAGGCACGGCGCAATGGCTCGCGGTGACGCACTACCCCGCCTCGCAAGCGGCCCTCTCGCAACTCGATCCGCACGACCCGCGCGTCGCGTTGCGATTCGAAATCTACGGTGACGGCATCGAACTCGCCAACGGTTTCGTCGAACTTGCGGATGCCAAAGAACAAGCGCGGCGTTTCGCGCAGGACGCGGCATTACGTGCCGCGCGTGCGACGATCCCGATCGAAGCCGATGCGCGCTTGCTCGCTGCGCTGCGCGAGGGCCTGCCCGCGTGTGCAGGCGTCGCCGTCGGCTTCGACCGTTGCGTCATGATCATGAGTGGCGAACGCGAAATCGCTCGCGTGATGCCGTTCACCACCGACGAGGCTTAATAGAGAAGTCGATGAACGAAACACCCGCATTACCCGTGTTCACTGCCGACCCCGCCGCGCGCGCGAACGCTTACCGCGAACTCGACGCAGCACTCGCCGCCTTGCTCGCCGGCGAGCACGACC
>RGUL01000073.1 GCA_010027845.1 Gammaproteobacteria bacterium | reverse complement strand
AGATTTCGGCCGCGGTCAACCGAGAATGACAATCAGCACGACGTGCTCGCCCAAGCAATTTTGGTGACGCCGGACGCAACGCTCGCGCGGGCCGTGCAAGTTGCGACCGAGCGGCAAGCCGCACGCTTGTCGCGACGCGACATCCTCGAACAATCTTTGCAGCGTAGTCGAATTTTGTTGGTGGCCGATTTGGACAGCGCGTTCGCACTCTCGAACGAATATGCGCCCGAACATTTGATTTTACAGATCGAGTCGGCGCGTTCGCGCCTCGCCGACGTTCGCGCCGCCGGCTCGGTGTTTCTCGGCGCTTGGAGCCCCGAGTCGATCGGCGACTATTGCTCGGGCACCAACCACGTGTTGCCGACCTACGGCTATGCGCGCGCCTACAGCGGACTGTCGCTCACCGACTTCCAACGCCGCATCACGGTGCAGGAACTCACGCCTGCGGGACTCCAAGACTTAGGCCCCGTTGCGACGACGCTCGCCGGGCTCGAGGGGCTCGATGCGCACGCTGCGGCCGTTACCGTGCGCTTGAATGCGATCGCTGGCCGCACAGGAGCAGGCTCATGACGCAAGTTGACGTCGGCGCATTGATTAATCTGGCACGAGCGGCGGTGCGTTCTTTGACGCCCTATGAGCACGCCAGTTGGGATCAGACTTTCGATCGACTGCACGCGAACGAGTCGCCGTGGCCGCCGGAGGGCACGGATCCCGCGCTAGCACTGCAGCGCTATCCGGAGCCGCAACCGCAGGAACTCGTGCAGGCGTACGCCCGACATCTCGGCGTCGACCCGGCGAGCGTATTGGTCGGCCGCGGCAGCGACGAGGGCATCGATCTTTTGACGCGCGCATTTTGCGAAGCGAGACTAGATTCGGTGTTGATCACGCCGCCGACCTTCGGCATGTACGCGGTTGCCGCGCGCATTCAAGGGGCCTTCATCGCTGAGGTGCCGCTGGCGCGTGACAGCGGATTCGGACTCGATTTCGTCGAGGTCATCGGTGCCGTGCGCACGGGCTACGTTAACGGCGCGCGCCTCAAAATTCTTTGGTTGTGTACGCCGAACAATCCGACGGGTAACGCCCTGCCCGCTGATCAAGTGCAACGCATCATCGACGCTGCCAATGAGCGTGTGTTGGTCGTCATCGACGAGGCTTATGCCGATTTTTCGACGCAACCGTCATGGGTGACCAAGGTGAAAGATCACCCGCAATTGGTCGTGCTTCGGACCATGTCGAAGGCCCATGCTTTGGCAGGCGCACGCATCGGCGCACTGGTCGCTCACCCGCGTATCGTCGCATTACTGCGTAAAATCATTCCGCCTTATGCGATCGCGCGGGAGTCCGCGCTCGCGGCCGTCGCTGCGTTGCAACCGGCCGCGCTTGCACGGACCGCCGAGCGAGTCGCGCTGTTGCGCAGCGAACGCGAGCGCCTTGCGACCGCCTTCGGCGCCTCACCGAAAATTCAAAAGGTCTGGCCGAGCGAAGCAAACTTCCTGCTGGTCGATTTCAAAGATCCGGACGCTGCCCTGCGGGCGCTCGCCGCCGAGCATTTCGTGGTCCGTGATTTTCGCAATAAGCGCGGTCTCGGTCCCGGTGCGCTGCGCATCACGGTCGGCTCGCCAGCGCAAAATGACGCGTTGATCCGGAGTCTGACGTGAAAGTTCTATTCATCGATCGTGACGGAACCTTGGTCGAGGAACCGCACGACGAACAAGTCGACGCACTCGACAAAATTCGCTTCATGCCCGGTGTATTCGACGCCCTCGGTCGCTTAAAAGCTGCGGGATATCGTTTCGCGATGGTGACCAACCAGGACGGCCTCGGTACCGAATCGTTCCCCGAGCCGCATTTCACCCTCGCCCAAGAGTTCATACTGCGCGCGTTCGCGAGCCAGGGCATTGAGTTCGAGGCGATTTTCATTTGCCCGCACAAACCGGGCGATGGCTGCGAATGTCGCAAACCGGCGACCAAGCTCGTCGACGGCTGGATCGTCGATCGTGAGGTCGATCTGGCCGCGAGCGCAGTGATCGGCGACCGCGATACCGATCTTGCATTCGCGCGCAATCTCGGCGTTCGCGCGATGCGCGTGCGGGCGGGCGTCGAGCACGGCGAAACGTGGTCCGCCGTGGTGCAGGAATTGCTCGCGCGCCGTGCGGAAGTTCGGCGCACGACCAAAGAGACGGACATCACGGTGCGGGTCGATCTCGATGCGACCGAACCTGTGCGCGCACGAACGGGCATCGGTTTTTTCGACCACATGCTCGAACAACTCGGTAAGCACGGCGGCTTCGCACTCGAACTCGAATGTCGCGGCGACCTCGAGATCGACGAGCACCACACCATCGAAGATTGCGCGCTAGCGCTCGGCGAGGCGTTGCGGCGCGCACTCGGCGACAAGCGCGGTCTTGCTCGATATGGCTTTTTGCTCCCGATGGACGAAGCACGCGCGCAGGTGGCGATCGACCTCTCCGGTCGCGCCTTCGCGGTCTTCGAGGGTGCATTCGGTCGCGACAGCGTCGGCACGATGCCGACCGAGCTCGTACCGCATTTCTTCCGTTCGTTGGCCGATGCGCTAGGCGCGGCGGTGCATGTCGCGGTGGTCGGCGATAACACGCATCACATGATCGAAGCCTGCTTCAAAGGTACTGGTCGTGCCTTGCGGATGGCGCTGCGCCGTGAGGGCAGCGATCTGCCGTCGACCAAGGGCACACTGTGAGCGATGTCGTGGTGATCGACTCGGGCGGCGCGAACCTCGCTTCGCTCGGGCATGCCCTGACGCGTCTTGGGGTGACCGCCACCGTGACCCGTGATCCGGCGCTGATCGGTGCGGCGCAACGCGTATTGCTGCCGGGCGTCGGCGCAGCCGCCGATGCGATGGCCCGGCTCGAGTCCGCCGGACTCGTCGGCGTAATCAAAGAAATTCGTGCGCCGCTGCTCGGCATTTGCTTGGGGATGCAGTTGTTGTTCGATCATTCGGCTGAGGGTGACACTGCGTGCCTCGGGTTGTTGCGCGGTCGCGTGGAACCACTACCCGCGAGCCCGCAACTACCGGCCCCGCACATGGGATGGAACACCATCGAAACGTGCGCCGATCACGAACTGCTAACCGGTCTCGAGAATCAGTATTTTTACTTCGTCCACGGTTATGGCGTGCGCCCGGTTGCCGCGACCACGGCGACGGTCGACTACGGCGGTGCTTGGACCGCAGTGGTTCGCGTCGGCAACGTGCACGGCGTGCAATTCCATCCCGAGCGCTCCGGTGCCGCGGGTGCGCGCTTACTGGAGAATTTTTTGCGATGCGTTTGATCCCCTCCATCGATTTGCGCGGTGGGCGCTGTGTGCGGCTGTTGCGTGGCGATTTCGCTGCCGAAACACGCTACGACCTCGCGCCCGAAGTTTTGCTCGAACGCTATCACGCACTCGGCGCAACATGGCTGCACGTGGTTGATCTCGACGGGGCGCGTGACGGTGCGCTCGCCAATCGGGCCGCAATCGTGACGCTCGCCGCGCGTGGCTTGTTGCGCGTACAGGTCGGTGGTGGCGTGCGCTCACGTGCGGTCGTCGAAGATTTGCTCGGCAATGGTGTCGCACGCGTGATCGTCGGCAGTGCTGCAATCGATGCAGCAGACGAAGTCGGCCACTGGCTCGACGATTTCGGTGGCGAGCGCGTCGGCCTCGCCTTCGACGTGCGTCTCGATCAGCACCACACGCCCTGCGTCACGACACGCGGCTGGACGCGGGACACTAACGTCACGTTGTGGGATGCGGTCGATCGGTTCGCCGCACACGGGTTGTCGCACGTACTGTGTACCGACGTCGCACGCGACGGCGCACTCGAGGGTCCGAATGGCGCGTTGTACGCCGAGTGTCATCGCCGCTATCCGCAGATCGCCTGGCAGGCGTCCGGCGGCGTGCGCGACGCCGGCGATCTCGATGCGCTGCGCGCGATCGGCGTTGCCGCGGCGATCAGCGGTAAAGCTCTGCTCGAACACCGCATCGCCGACGACGATCTGCGTCGGCATCTCGCAGGCTGAGCGACCACATGCTCGCCAAAAGAATCATTCCGTGTCTCGACGTGCGCGACGGCCAAGTCGTCAAAGGCGTACGCTTTCGTGATCACGTCGTCGTCGGCGACATTCTCGAGCTTGCCGCACGCTATCGGGACGAAGGTGCCGACGAGTTGGTGTTCTACGACATCACTGCAAGTCCCGAGGGCCGCTCGGTCGATCGCAGTTGGGTGGCTCGCGTCGCCGCGGTGCTCGACATCCCCTTCTGCGTCGCCGGTGGTATCCGCAGCGTCGCCGATGCGGAGGCGATCTTAAACGCGGGTGCCGAGAAAATTTCGGTGAACACCCCTGCACTCGCTAACCCGCCGCTGATCGGTGAACTCGCCAGCCGGTTCGGTTCGCAATGTGTCGTCGTCGGCATCGACAGCGAAACGACCGCTGCCGGTTTCCGTGTGTATCGCGACACCGGTGACCCGAGTCGCAGCCGCGATGCGGGCCACGACACGCTCGAGTGGGTGCGCGAAGTCCAAGATCGCGGCGCCGGTGAAATCGTGCTCAATTGCATGGCGAGCGACGGTGTAAAACGCGGCTACGATCTCGCGCAACTCGCCGCCGTGCGCGCAAAGTGTCGAGTGCCTCTGGTCGCATCGGGCGGCGCCGGGACGGCGCAGCACTTTGTCGACGTTTTCGGTATCGCAAAAGTCGATGCGGCACTCGCGGCCAGCGTCTTCCATAGCGGCAATATCGTCATTTCGGATCTCAAGCGCGCCTTGCGCGCTGCGCACATCGAGGTACGGCCATGATACGCAACGATCAAGATCTCGCTCGCATCGACTTCGCCAAAGGCGACGGGCTCGTTCCCGTGATCGTTCAAGATGCGGCATCGGCTCGCGTACTGATGCTCGGCTATATGAACTCAAGCGCGGCCGCCGAAACGTTGCGGCGCGGTCGGGTCGTGTTCTGGAGTCGCAGCAAAAACCGTCTGTGGGAAAAAGGTGAAACGTCCGGGCACAGCCTCAAATTGGTATCCATGACGCTCGATTGTGATGCCGACACCTTGCTGATCCGCGCGACACCGGCGGGCCCGGTTTGCCACCGCGGCACGACGACCTGTTTCGACGACGTCGCGGACGACGCGGTGGCGGCGGAGACGCTAGGCTTTTTGGATGAACTCGAGGCGATCATCACCCACCGCATGACGTCGGCGACCGACACGAGTTACACCGCGAAACTGCTCGCTGCCGGCCCACGACGCGTCGCGCAGAAAGTCGGCGAAGAAGGCGTCGAAGTGGCGCTCGCCGGTGCAGCGGGCGACGTCGAAGAATTAGTGTCCGAGTCGGCTGATCTGCTCTACCACCTCATCGTGATGTTGAAGTCCCGCGATTTGTCGTTGCGCGACGTCACCGCCGAACTGCGCCGTCGACACGACGATGCAGTCGCACGCGGGGCGTGAACGCTAGAGCAAAATTTCTTCGGCGGGCGGTCGCAAGTTGTAGTTCGAGGCCATCGAGGCACCGTAGGCACCGGCGGTCGCAATCAAGAGCACGTCACCCTCTCGAGTCGCGGCCGGCAAGACTCGGTCGTGACCCAGCACGTCGCCCGTTTCGCAAATCGGCCCGACCACGTCGAACACTGCGAGCGGCTCCTCGCCGAGCCGGGAAAGATTCACGATGTCATGATGCGCACCGTACAACGCCGGACGAATCAAAGAATTCATACCGGTAGCCACACCGACGTAGGCACTCGAGCCCTTCGACTTGATTTGCGTCACCCGCGCGAGCAAAACACCTGCCTCCGCGATCACGAACCGACCCGGCTCGAGCCACAATTCGATATCACCGAGATTCGCGCGCAGCGTCGCGAGTGCGACATCGAGATTTCGCAGATCAAGTGCGTCGGCACCGAGCCGATCGGGCACGCCTAGCCCGCCGCCGAGGTCGAAAACTTTTGCGTCCGGGAACACCTCGCGTAAGCCGTTCAACACTTCGCCGACGTGCATCCAGTTGGTGACGTCCAGCACACCACTGCCGGCATGAGCATGCAAACCGACGATGCGCGCCCCGACGGCAGCAGCACGACTCGCGACCTCTGCAGCCTCCGCGACGGCGACCCCGAACTTCGAGCGTTCACCACCAGTGCGCACGTGTTGGTGATGTCCGCGGCCGACACCCGGATCGATGCGCACGAAGAGTTCTCGACCGCGAAACAATTCGGACCACTCGCGCAGCGGATGCAGATTGTCGAGCGTAACTTGCACGCCCGCCGCGAGCGCCCAACGATATTCATCGCGGCCGGCGAAATTCGGCGTAAATAAAATTCTTTGCGGGGTTAGCCCCGGCACTTGCGCGAGCGCATGCTCGACCTCACCGCGCGAGACGCATTCGATACCGAGCCCCGCAGCGTGCGCGATGCGCAGCACCTCCGGATGCGGGTTCGCCTTCATCGCATACGACACGCGCGCGACGGACTGCATCGCACGCAACTGTGCGCAACGCTCGCGGATCGTCGCGGCGTGATAGAGGTAGGCGCAATCCCGATCGCCGAAGGTCTTAAGTAAATCAGCGCGCCGAGTTTGCCACCACTCGCTGCGTGGCGCGCTCGCGGCCCCAGCCGGCTTGAACAGTTGCTCCCAAGTCGGGCCGAGAACGGTGTCACCGGGCACCGGCCGCACCAACAAGGCGTGCAACTCGTCGACCAAACGATCGCCTTGCGCCTCATCGACCACGAAGGTCAGGTTCAAATCGTTGGCCGCCTGGCTGACGAGATAAATCTTTTGTTCGGCGAACAATTCGAGCGCTTCGCCGAGTTTATGCAGGATGCCGCGAATGTTGCGACCGACGACGCTGACCGAGGCGCACGGCCCGATGATTCGCACACCGCAAAGCTCGGCCAATTCGCTTTGCAGTGCATCGAGCGCTCGCGAATCGAGGCTGTTGGCCTGCGGGTCTAGCGACACGGTGACGTTGGTTTCGGAGGTGGAAACCAAATCGACCGACAAACCGTGAGTTTTGAAGATGGCGAAGGCGTCGGCGAGAAACCCGACTTGATGCCACATCCCGGGCGAGTCGAGCGACACCAGCGTCACGCCCTTCTTCACGCAGACCGCCTTCACCTGAGCCGCATCGCTGCTCGGCGCGGGCACGATGTGAGTGCCGCGCATGTGCGGCGCTTGAGTCGCGAACACGAACAACGGGATGCGTTGTTGGCGCGCCGGCAATAGGCAGCGCGGGTGCAAAACTTTTGCGCCGGCGGTGGCGATCTCCTGCGCTTCGTCGTAAGACAGTTCCAGTAGCTGGCGAGCCGAAGGCGTCGAGCGCGGATTGGCGCTGAACATGCCAGGCACGTCGGTCCAAATCTCGAGTTGATGAGCGGCCAACAGCGCTGCGAAATAGGCGCCCGACGTGTCCGAACCACCACGACCGAGTAATACCGTATCGCCGTTGGAGTCGCTGGCGATGAAGCCCTGCGTGATGACGAGCGTGCCGAGTTTCGCGAGCGTCGCCTGCACTTGTGCGTCGGGCGCGAACTCACAAGTCGCCGACAAATAGTTGGCGCGCGCAGTCGCTGCCGCACGGTTCTCAGCGTGCAACACCGTGCGCGCATCGAGCCACGCGACCGGCAGTGCTTGTGCCGCGAGATAACGGGCGCCGATTTCGGTGGCGAGCAATTCGCCGTGCGCCATCACGAGCGCGCGCATGCGGTCGGTGACCTCGGCGGCGACGGAGATCTCTTTGCAGGCCGTGCGCAACGCATCGAACCAAGGTCGTAACGCGCCTTGCACCTCGATTCCGAGCGCCGTGCCTAGTTCGTGATGACGTTGCTGGAGTTCGGCCAGTGGCGCGTCGTACTGACCCGAAAGCGCCGCCGTCAGTAGTTTTTCGAGTCGATCGGTGACGCCGCTCAATGCCGAGTGAACGACGAGCACACGGTGACCGTCGGCCAGTCGCGCGCGCACTGTAGCAGCGATGCTGCGCCAGTTCGGTTCGGACGAGACACTCGTGCCGCCGAACTTCACCACGACCCAAGTCGGGCCGTTATTAGTCATAAAAACCCTTATGAATCAGGCTTCGTCGTCGTAAACTTCGCGTAAATCTTTGGCGAGTTTTTTGTCGGCGAGCACTTCCTCGAGTTTGCTCCAGGCCGCCTTCCCGCGTTTGCCCGGAACGGGACGAACACGCCGCTCGACGCGATCGAGAAAGCGGTCGTAATCCGTGTTGTCTTCCTGACCGGCCACTTCGCCGAGCAGGTCTTCGTCGAGGTCGAAGCTGTCGCTGTCGCGTTCGGACATTTATTACAAACCCTTGAAAATCAAGTGCTTAAGGACTTCCCGACATTTCGGGACGACGCACTATAACGAAAACCGTCCGGCGTGCAAGTCAGCGCTTGCGGACGCTGTCACGGACGACGATCGGCGCGCCGCGCGACAGGCCGAGCACGTCGCTCGCTCGACCTTCGGCAACTGCGATTTCGACCACCCCGAACGAGTTGATCAACGCCAGCGCGGTGCCCGGTTTTGCCTCGCCGTACGTGCGGCGCAAGGGCAAAACCAACGCGCCGACGTAAACGTGCGGTTCCACCCAACGTTCGATGGCGGCACCTTCAATATTCGAGATTAAATTCCCGAAGTGATCGATGGTGATCACGACACCGCTCGCCTGCTCGGCGGTGACGATCGCCTCGTCCACCCAACCGGGCACGAGTTCGTCGACCGACCGACCGACCTCGGCCACGGTCACGCGACCGGTCGCGAGTTCCGCGGCGAGCGGAGCAAAGATATCGCGCCCGTGGAAGGTCGCACTCGCGCGGCCGATGCCGAGACGAGAAAACTGCGACGGCTCGAGATGCCAGCAACGCGCGCGCGGGTGACCGACGAGCACCGGTGCGAGCAAGCCATTGTCCGGCGCAAGAAACACTTGGTCTGCAAGCTCCACCATCGCGATCGCACGCGCGGTGCCCACACCCGGATCGACCACCGCCACGTGCAAGGTGCCGGCCGGGAAATATTGATGGCAATGCGCGAGCCAAAAACCCGCCTCGGCAGGCCAGTGCGCGAGAATGTCGTGCGAGAGGTCGACCACACTCGCCGCCGGTGCACGCTCGAGTATGCGCCCTTTCATAACGCCGACGAACGGGTCTCGTAAGCCGAAATCAGTGGTGAGCGTGATGATCATCGTAGCAACCGTCGCCGTCGTGGCGCGCCGGGTCCGGCGAGCGCGGATCGTAAGGTATCATCGTCCACATGAACAATCCGTGCGACAAGTTTCGACTAGACGGTAAAACCGCACTCGTCACCGGCGCTTCAAGTGGCATCGGTGCGGAACTCGCGCGGGCGTTTGCCGCGGCCGGTGCCGCTGTCGTGCTCGCGGCACGCCGGCGCGATCGGCTCGCCGCGCTCGAGAACGAAATCCACGCGAACGGTGGCCGTGCGCTCAGCGTCGAGCTCGACGTCACGTCGCGCGACGCATTGCCCAAAGTATTCGAACGCATCGAGGCCGAATTCGGTACCGCAGACGTGATCGTCAACAACGCAGGTATCGCCGCCCCGGCCTCCTTTTTGAAGACGACTCCAGCAGGGTTCCGCGCGACCATGGAAACTAACTTCGATGCAGCTTGGTACGTGACGCAGGAAGCGGCGCGGCGCCTCGTCGCAGCGCGTAAACCCGGCAGCATCATCAACATCGCTTCGGTGCTCGCGCTGGGCTCCGGGGTCGGCTATGCCGCCTACTCGGCCTCTAAATCGGCACTCGTGAGTCTCACAGAGAGTCTCGCATTAGAGTTCGTTCGGTACGGCATTCGGGTCAATGCCATCGCGCCGGGATGGTTCGTCACCGAGATGAACCGCGACTATTTCGCGACCGACGCCGGTGCGGAATATTTGCAGAAGATTCCGCCGGGACGTGCCGGTCGACTCGCCGAACTCGT
>RGUL01000072.1 GCA_010027845.1 Gammaproteobacteria bacterium | reverse complement strand
CCGCGGGTCATCTCGAACCACGCGCCTTCCAGCGTGAACTTGAGGCCACGGGGCTAGCTTGGATCTCTGGAAGACTCGATGCGGGTGCCAAAGAAACCTGGCCGACGTTTCGTGGCCGCGTCGGACGGGGCTTGCGCGCGTTGATGGCGAGCGAGGGACGCTCGCGGCGCTTGGTGGTCTGTACCTCGGCGGGCGTGATCGGCGCCGCAGTCGCCGAAGTCATGAACTTATCGGATCACGAAGCTTTGAAAATTTCGTGGGCGGTGCACAACTCGTCGATCACGCGCCTGCAATACGACACCACGCGCGTGAGCCTGACCGCATTCAATGCCGTGCCGCATCTCGAGCGCCCAGGACATCGCGAACTGATCACGTTTCGGTGATCGGCGCCGGCGCCGCGAAACGCGGCCGCGAGGTCAACCAAACGACCGGCAAGATCACGAGCGGCAGCACGCACAGCAGCACGTGTTGATTCGCATAGGCGAGCACCAAAGATTCGCGACGTAATTCGTTTCCGAACCACGCAATCAAAGACGGGTCGGCGACGCTCAGGTCCAAATGGGCCGTCTCGAGCAGCCGCTGCGCGCTGGCCGCGGCATCGTCGGTGACGCGACTGACGAGCACGGCGATACCGACGCTACTGCCGAGGTTGCGCGCGAGCGTGAGCAGCGCTGCGCCCTCGGTGCGTAAACGCGGCGCGAGCGTCGCGAAGCCGATGGTGTTCAACGGTACGAACACGAGGCCGAGCCCGAAGCCTTGCCACAACAGCCAAGTGGTCAACCACCAAGCCGGCGCATCGCTGGGCGCGAACGAAAACGCGAACAAACCGGACGAGAGCGCGACGCAGCCGACGCTGAAGATCATGCGCGGATCGATTCGCCAACCGACTCGACTGACGAGCAACATGCCGATCATAATGCCTAAGCCGCGCGGCGCGAGTAGCAGTCCAGCGCTCACCACTGGATAGCCCTGCACCTCTTGCAAAAACTGCGGCAACATCACCATCGCGCCCATGAACGGCCAACCGACCAGCAAGGACATCGCGATCGCGATCATCAAGTTCTGATTCTCGGCGAGGGCTGGCGAAAACAACGGTCGATCGGTGGTCCGCATGTGCACGACGAACATCCATCCCGCCAACAGCCCGATACCACACTCGATGATGATTTCTGCCGAGTCGAACCAGTCGAGTTGTTGACCGCGATCGAGCGCGAGTTGCAACGGCACGATGGTGAGCACTAACAAGATGAACCCTAAGCGATCGAAACGCCGCGGCGCAGAGTCCGCCGCACCGCGCAAAGTCAAAGAAAGCCCGGTAAGCGCGAGCAGCACGAACGGCACGTTGATGTAGAACACCGAACGCCAGCCGTATTCGTCGGTCAACCATCCGCCTAGCGATGGACCGAGAATCGGCCCGACCATGACACCCATACCGAGCATCGCGAATGCGCGACTCAGCATTTGCGGCGGATAGACGGTTTGTAGGGCCGTTTGACCGAGCGGCAACAACCCCGCACCACAAAGACCCTGCACGAAACGCGCGAGTACCAAAGATTCGATGTTCGGCGCTAACCCGCAAAGCACCGACGACACGCCGAAGCCGACGATCGCGAACAAAAACGTGCGTCGCAAGCCAAGTCGCGCCTCGACGGCAGCGAGCGCCGGCAACGCACTCGCACTCGCGATTAGATATGAGGTCAGCACCCAAGCCGCCTGCTCGCGCGTCGCCGACAAATTACCCTGCAACACCGGCAAGGCGACGTTCGCGACCGTCATGTCGATCGCGTACAGCAGGATTGCGAGCATGGTGCTCACGGTGAGCACGATACGTTGCGAACGATCCGCGATCAGTCCGGCGTCGGTCATCGTCGACTCAACGTCGCGACATCAACCGCGACCAACGATTTCCCTGCCGCGGGTCAATCTGCACCGACGCGCTCATGCCAGCCCGCAACGGCACGTCTTTCGGTCCGGAATCGATCCGAATGCGCACCGGCACGCGTTGCACGACCTTGACCCAATTGCCCGACGCATTCTGCGCCGGCAACACCGCAAACTCGGCACCGCTCGCCGGGCTCAAAGTATCGATGTGTCCAAGCCATTGCGAGTCGGGGAATGCATCGACACGCACCACGACCGGCTGCCCAGCGCGCAACGCACCGATTTGGGTTTCCTTCAAATTCGCCTCGACCCAAAGATCTTCGGCGCGCACCAAAGAAAAGAGCGGCACGCCACGGCGCGCCAACGTTCCGACCTGCGGCACCTTAGCGACGCGACCGGCGACCGGCGCGTACACCTCGGCGTGCGCAAGACGCAACTTCGCCGACTCCAGCGCCGCGCGCGCCTCACGCATTTTCGGGTGGGCATCGATCGTGCCGCCGAGTGCCGGGCCGAGTCGCACCTTCAGCTCTTCGATCGCTTGATGAACAACTTCGATCTGCGCGCGCGCCTGCATCGCATCGTGTTCGGCTGCGTCGTACTTTGCGGCCGACGTGAGTTTTGCGGCGAGCAACTCTCGTTGGCGTTGCAATTCGCGCGCCGTGAAATTTCTTTGATCTTCGGCGACGGCCAACATACCCTTGCGCATCTCGAACTGCCGAAAGGTCGCCGCGAGTTCACCGCGCAAGCTGTCGATTTGCGCCGCCGCGCGCTGTACGTCGAGATCGAGTGCCGCGCGATCGATACGCAGCAACAGCTGGCCCGCCTGCACCGAAGTGTTCTCGGCCACCAGCACTTCCTGCACCGTGCCCTCGACCTCCGGATAGATCGTCACCACATCGGATTTGACGTATGCGTTGTCGGTTTCGACGTAGCGCCCACCGAGCGCCCAAACGAGTGCAGCGACGATCAACGCGATCGCCGGCACACCCCACAACAGCAACCGCCGCCAACCCGCCCGGCGCGTCGGTGTGTCGCGCCCACTCGAAGATTCGCTCATGTCGTCTCCGCCAATTGAATTTTTTGCAGACCGGCGATGATCGCCTTCAGCCCCGCGCGCAAGGCCTCGATTTCGATACCGCCCATAGACCCGCAGGCCTCGGCGATGATCCGATCGAGAATGCGCCAGATTTCGTCGACGACCTGCTCACCGTCGGCCGTCAAAAATAATTGCCAAGCGCGCCGATCGCGCGGATCGCTCTCGCGCCGCAACAGGCCCCGCGCCTCGAGATCGTCGACCACCCGCACCATCGACATGGGCTGCACTTCCAGCGCCTCGGAGAGCGCCGTTAGGCTGGCGCCGGAGCGTGCCGACAGGAACGCCAGCCCCCGGGCCGTCGCCGGCGTGAGATCGTGCGCGGCCACACGCCGGGTGAACTCCTGGCGCAGGCGCTTTTGGGCGTCGTGAATCAAAAACGCGAGGTGTTCCCCGCGATCGGCAGCTTTCATCGCGCCGATAATAGCAAGTATTGCTTATTACTTGCTAGGCTTACTTTTCTGTCATGCGGGGGCGTGCGACGGCATGATCAGCGCCCGCATCTGCTCCGGGTCGATTCGGAAGTTCTCCACGAGTTCCACCAAATAGCGGAAATGCTCGCGTGGAATCGCGACGAACATGTCGGTGGGCCCCACTCGGTTGTGCATCCGCCCACCCCCGTCGCCGGTCGCGAATACGCTGTTCTTGGTGAGCCAGGGCGTGGCGAACAAAGAGGCACAGGCGGACGGACCGACCTCACCGATCGGAAACGTACCCTCGCGCGCTGAGGCGGCACCGGCGATCTGCATCACGCGCATCGGGTCGGTCACGCACACCAGCACGTCGATCGGCACGCCATCGGGCACCTCGTCGAGCGGCGCTGCGGCCAAGGCGCGAATCGTGCCGGTCGGCAAACTCGTCGTTTGTGCCTTGTTACGTCGCGCACCTTCGGGCGTGAAAAATCCTTGGGCCATCGTCAAATATTCACCCTCAGTGATCAGCTTGCCAGCGTCCGGCAACCAACCGAGATGATGCTGACCGACCCAGCAATCGTGATGCGAGGCATCGACGTAGATTTTTCGTCCGCTCTCCGCTTCGCGCACGATCGCGCAGGCGACGACGTTGACCGGTTCGTAGCCGGGCGGTGGGCCGTCGGTGCAATAGGTGAGCGCGACCGGGCGGCGTTTCACCTTCATGCGATCGACTAATAGTTCGTTCAAATATTTTGCGTCGACCGTCGTCATGCTGCGACCTCCACGCCCTCAAGGCGATCTTCGATATCGGCATACAGTTCTTGCAGTCGTGCGAGCGTCGCGTCGTCGGCTTGCCACATACCACGACCGTTCGCTTCGATCAGACGACTGACCGCATTACGTGCGGCGGCCGGGTTCAAGGCCTCGAGACGGCGACGCATGGTGTCATCGAGCACGAATGTCGCCGCAGCATCTTGAAACACCCACTGATCGACCGAGCCCACCGCGCCCCAGCCGACGAGATGTGTGAAACGGTTACCGATTTCTGCGGCACCGGCGTGACCGTGTGCGAGCATCGACTCATACCATTTCGGGTTCAAAAATTTCGAGCGTGCTTCAATGCGCAGCAATCCCGCAGCATCGTCGAGCCGCACGTCACCGGTGAAACTTTCGGCGTAACTCAGCGCCACACCGGTGCCTCGCTGCCGAGTGGCGGCCATTTGAATCACACCACTGTGACCGTAGTAGTGACTCATGTCGGTGAGACCGTACTCGACCGAATCGATCGCCTGAAAGACGTGATCGACGGTGCCCAACATACTGCGCAACACCTCGGGTGCTGCCGCGCCGTTACGCGGGCCGCCGGTCGTGTGGCTGTTGCGGTGGTGATAGAGGTCGGTGAGTTGCTCGGTGTCGTTCCACTGACTCTCTTCGATGACTTCGTCGACACCCGTGCCGTAAAGTCCCGGCGCCTGCGTGAAGATGCGCGCCGTCGCCTCCTCGCGGCTGCGCCCTGCGGCGAGCATCGCGTCCGCGTTCGCACGCAGGAAATTTTGTTCCGGCGACTCGTCCGCCAACGCCGCACGACGGAATAAATCGTCAAGTAAATCGAGTGTCATCTGGAAGGTGTCGCGAAACACCGACGACACGTCGAGCAACACGTCGATCCTTGGGCGACCGAGTTGCTCGAGCGGAATCAGTTGGTAACTGAATATTTTACCTTGGCCGTCGCGCACCGGTTCGGCGCCGACGAGACCGAGCAACACGCCCAAGCCCTCGCCTTCACTTTTGATCGTGTCCATCGCCCAAAGCGCTTGCGCCACCGTACGCGGCCAAGCGCCGTCGTGCGTCGCACGATGCCGATCGATCAATAACGACGCCATTTTGCGGCCACGTTCGAGCGCAAGATCGGTCGGCAAGCGCCACGGATCGATGCCGTGGATATTGCGGCCCGACGGCAACGCCGCGGCACCCGAACGTACGGGATCCGCACCATAGGCGGGACGCACGTAACCACCGTCGAGCGCATGCACGAGTGCATCGAGCTCTTCGCCGCAGCGCCCGAGGCCGGTCACGATGCCGCGACCTTCGTTGATGTAGGCCGATAAGTTCGGCAGCGGCGCCTGCTTCGCGAGCGCACTCCAGACGCGCTGCGGGTCCTCGCGTCCCATGATGCAGCGATCGATGAGCGCATCGCGCAGCATCGCGATCTGCGCGGCTTCCACGCCTTGCGAGTGCATCGCCGATGCGAGACCCGGCAAACCGTTACGCGGTATGTCCATCGCCGCTTCGACGAGGGCGCGCGCCCGCGTGCGCTCGGGCGCCGAGCCGAACACGTGCAGCCCATCGAGTATCAATCGCTGCTCGAGTAATTGCAGATGTGCTGCGACACGCTGGTGGTACTGCGCGAGCGTCTCGTCTGCGAGCCGTGGCAACTCCGGCAACGCTCCTTCGAGTTCGTCGGCGGCATCGTCGAGACGATTACGCAGTTGTGCGAGTTGTTTATAGAGGCCGGCGCGCGCATACGGCGGCACCGCATGACTGATGACGGTCGCGTAACTGCGGCGACGCGCGATGGAGGCCTCGGCCGGATTGTTGAGCGGATATAAGTAAAGGTGTGGCACGCCACCCATCATCACGTCGGGCCAACAATCGGCGGTTAATGCGCCTTGCAGACCCGGCATCCACTCGACAGTGCCGTGCATACCGACGTGAATGATGGCATCCGCCTGCCAACCACCGCGTAAGTGCGCATAGAACGCAGCATATTGGTGATGCGGTGCAAAACTTTTGTCGAACAAAAGTTTCATCGGATCACCCGGGGTGCCCATGGAGGGCTGCAAGCCGATCAAAATATTGCCGAAGTCGAGTGTGTCGAGACGAATCGCGTCACGGCCCGCAGCCGCGATGTCACCGGGCGCTTGACCCCATTGACGCTCGATCCGATCGGCGGTTTTTGCCGACAACAGACGACGATATTCGCTCACCGGCAACGGATGCGAGCCCTCGCCGCTCGCGAGCGCCGCGAGCCGTCGCGTCAACTCTTCGGCCTCGAGCGGCGCTCGGCCGATCGAATAGCCCTCCTCGCGCAAGCGGCGCAGCAGCGCGACGACCGACGCCGGTACGTCTAACAGCGCGGCCGTGCCGGCTTTGCCAAGCCCGGGCGGGAAGTCGTACAACACGAGCGCGATCCGACGCTCGGCGGCAGGTTTGCGACGTAAGCGGATCCATCCTTCCACTTGGTCGATCGCGCGTGCGATGCGATCGGGCACTGCCGTGAGTTCGCCGTCACGAATCGCACCGAGTGCGACGGTGCTCGCCACGCCGTCCATTTCCGGCAAGTCGTACATGACGACGCTTTGCATCGCGTGCACGCCGCGTTCGTGCCATTCGTGCTCTTCCTGCATCAACAAGGGTTGAGCGACGACGTATGGCACGTCCATCTTGGCGAGCAGATCCGAAGCCGTCTCGTGATAGTGACCGGGTTTAGTCGACGAGGCCGGCCCACCGACGATCGAGAAGCCCATCGTCGACACGAACGCGTCGAGCGGCAGTTCGGCGAACCACTCGCGCACCGCAACGTGCGCCTCAATCCCCGAGACGAACACCGGCAGCACGGCAAAACCGCGCGCTTCCAAACCTTCGATCAACTCGCGTAGGTACGACAGTCGCTGCACCACGTGCTTACGAATGCCGAGCACGGCAACCAGTGGTTGTCCTTTTTTATAGCGACCCTGCTTGCGCGCCCATTTCAAATAGGCGTCGGGGTCGGCGAAGAATTCACCACCGCGCGGATCCCAGCAACCCATCGTCGGAATGATCGCAACCGGCGCGACGTCGAGCGGCTGATCGAGCACGTCGCGCAAAATCAATTTCACCATCTCGGTGATGTTGGCAGCGTCGGGTTGATTCCAATATAAGTTCACACCCAACCATGTCCGAAACCCCGCGAGCTTTTTCGGGATCAGCGGTAACATCTTCGAGGCGACTTTGACGAGTTTCGTGTACGTGTAGAGCGCATCCTCATCACGACCGCGCGTTACGAGCCGCATCAATAGTTTGAAAACTTTCGGTGCTTCGCCCTTCTTTTCTTTGAAGCGGTGCTCACCGACCCGCGTCAGCGCCATCACCTCGGGCATGCTCTCGTAGGCGAACACCGCGGCAGCCCGACTGGCCGCCAGCTTGGCAGCCAGCCAATCGGCCTGCGCTCGCATGTTGATGAGACTGACGAACACGATGTCGGAATCGGCGAGCGCGGCGGCTAACGTCGCATCGTCGCGGTCGATGTGCGCGTCGTTGAAGATGCGCAACTTGGCGGCGACTCCGGCGGCGGCGAGACGGCGCTCGACCTCGCCCCAGATACCGGCGTTGAAACGCTCGATGCCCACCACGAACGTCAATGTCGCCATAACCCAATCCCCCAAGTATCGACGGGTTGACACTTTTAGGCGTCTTGATATGTTGACACATGGTACGCAGGGTTGACGCGTTACCGCAATGCGAGCTTACGCGGCACGGGACTTGCCTCGACGCACGCAAATTAGGAGCCGGGTTAATTGGCGAATTTTCCGTTTACGGCCATCGTCGGCCAGGAAGACCTCAAAACCGCTGTCTTGCTCGCCGTGATCGACCCCGCCATCGGCGGTGTGCTCGTCACCGGTCACCGAGGCACGGCAAAAAGCACTGCAGTGCGCGCGCTTGCAGAACTTTTGCCCGCAATGCGGTTCGTCGAAGGCTGCCCCTACAACTGCGAGCCGGAAGCGATCGCGCCGAGTTGCCCACATTGCGCGTCGCTCGCGAAACCGAAATCGCGTGCACGACCCGTGCCGGTGATCGACCTGCCGCTCGGCGCTACCGAAGATCGCGTGGTCGGTTCGGTCGACATCGAACGCGCGCTGGTCGATGGCGTGCAAGCGTTTTCCCCGGGCCTGCTCGCCAGCGCGAATCGCGGGTTTTTGTACATCGACGAGGTGAACCTACTCGAAGACCATCTCGTCGATCTTTTGCTCGACGTAGCGGCGAGCGGTGTGAACGTCGTCGAGCGCGAAGGATTGAGCGTGCGGCATCCCGCGCGATTCGTGTTGGTCGGCTCCGGCAATCCGGAAGAAGGCGATTTGCGCCCGCAACTACTCGATCGCTTCGGCTTGCACGCCCGCATCCGCACGCTGCACGACGTTGAAGCGCGCATCGAAATCGTCCGTCGTCGACTCGCCTTCGAAGCGGACGCCGAAACTTTCGTCGCACGCTTCGCTCGCGAGCAAGCAAAACTTAGGCGGCGACTCGCGAGTGCGATCGAAAAGCGCGCCGACATCGAACTCGGTGACGATGCGTTACAACTGGCTGCAAAACTTTGTGATCGGCTCGGCATCGACGGCCATCGCGGCGAACTCGCGCTCGCACGTGCCTCGGTGGCACTCGCCGCATTCGAGGGCGCGAAGCGCGCAACCGCGCAGCACGTCGCAGCCGTGGCGCCGCTCGCGCTCGCGCATCGTCTGCGCAAAGATCCGCTCGAACCCGCCGCCGACGACGAACGCGTGAAGCGAGTGCTCGCCGAAGCGACCGCCTGAGGTTTTCCCTCTGCGACTGCACACGCTGCCACTGCCCGGACTCGTCGCACTCGACACGCCGCGACTCGCGTTACTGTTACTCGCGATCGAACCACGCTTACGCGGACTCGTGATCGCCGGCGCGGCGGGCAGCGGCAAAAGTGCCTTATTGCGCGGGATGCGCGATCTGCTACCCGACGAGCCCTACACCGAATTACCGAACGGCACCGATGAGGAAGCATTGCTCGGCGGTCTCGACGTCGAAGCGACGATGCGACGCAGCCAGCGCGTCATGCGGCACGGACTACTCGAACGCGCAGACGGTGGCTCGCTACTCGTCGAAGCGTGCAATTTGTTGCCGGAGTCGGTGGTCAACCCGTTGCTCGCGACACTCGACACCGGTCGACTACGCATCGAGCGTGACGGCTCGAGCGTCGATACGGACGCCCGGTTCAGATTACTCGCAAGTTTCGATCCCGCCGAGGGCGCGCCGCGCGCACATCTACTCGACCGCGTCGCACTCGTCTGCGTGATCCCGGCCTTGTCACCGCTCGAGACGCGGCTGCGCATCGTGCAACACCACATCACACCGCCCGCCGATCTTTGGAGCGACGAGCTGGAGGCGTTGCGAGGTCTCGTGCAAATCGCTCGCGAGACCTTGCCCGAGGTGACCCTCGACGCGCGACAGGAACGCGAGCTCGTGGCGACGGCCTTGTCGCTCGGTGTGCAAGGTCATCGCGCCGACGTCTTCGCCGTGCTCGCGGCACGGGCGAGCGCAGCCCTCGCCCTACGCGATCGCGTGCAAAGCGAAGATTTGGAAACGGCAGACACAACTTCGCTAGCATCGCCTTCCGATCTAGTTGCTTGTAGTGTTGTTGCCATTGCCACCGGACGGTGTGAGCTCTCTCTTCCATACAGCAACGACGCACAAACTGATGAGTAGGTGACAACCAACAGACACTCAGAGGCAAACGGCAATAATTCTCCGCCCGAGTCTGGTGTAGAACTGGCCTTAGTAACTCGATCCATACTCGAGTAGTTATCGGAACTGCCAGTTTTAGATGGTGCGTTAGGGGACGACTGCAAGGCTGCAATGAGTGCTGCGAATGAACCGTCTACAACTAGTTCGGGCGAGCGCACTGCCAGGTCTCGGAGGAGAAATGTTAGATGCACCCAA
>RGUL01000071.1 GCA_010027845.1 Gammaproteobacteria bacterium | reverse complement strand
GATATGACATGCGCCCCCCTTGGGCTCGCTATGTGAGGAAAAGAGTTACCGAGTATCCGGTCTCGCCCGCTCGCGCGCAATTGCCCGCGAAGATCACGGCCACGCGCGTCGACGCGGGACCGTCAGGCGGCTTGCGTCGCCGGCTTCGGAAAGCTACCCGCCTTGAGCAACATGCTCGGGATCGGGCGCCCCAACGTGCCTTGCAACCACTCGCCCGTGGCGATCAGGGCATCGAGATTCACACCGGTTCGCACGCCCATGCGTTCGAGCATGTAGACGAGATCTTCGGTCGGAATGTTCCCGGTCGCCGCCGGCGCGAACGGACAGCCGCCGATGCCGCCGGCACTGGAATCAAGCGCCGAGACGCCCGCCTCGACCGCGGCATACGCGTTCGCAAGACCGGTGTTACGGGTGTTGTGGAAATGCGCGCGCAAACGCATTCCCGGGAGCGCGGCGCGGGCGCGACCGATGAGCTCGCTCACTTGCGACGGCACACCGACGCCGATCGTGTCGGCGAAGGCTATTTCGTGAGGATTACCCTCGGCAACGCGCCGGGCGATCTCGACGACACGCTCGACCGCAATCTCGCCCTCGAACGGGCAGCCGAAGGCCGCCGAAACGGTCACCTGCGGGCGCACCCCCGCAGCGTGCGCCGCCTTGGCGATCTCCAACCAAGCCGCGATGGAGTCGTCGGTGCCGACGCCCTGATTGCGGCGATTGAACGTTTCGCTCGCGACGACCGCCATGCCGATCTCGTTGCAGCCGGCCGCGACCGCACGGTCGAAACCTTTTTGATTGAGCACCAGACCGACGTACCAGACGTCGCTGCGTTTTTTGAGTCCCGCGAGCACTTGCTCGGCGTCGGCCATCTGCGGCACTTTTTTCGGGTTAACGAAGCTCGTGACCTCGAGCCGCTTGATGCCGGCGGCGACCAGGCGTTCGACGAATTCGATTTTGGTGGCCGTCGGCATCACGCCCGGCTCGCTCTGCAGGCCGTCGCGTGGCCCGACTTCGACGATCTCGATGCTGCGCGTCATCGTTACTCCGAGAATCCGTCGCAGAAGTTGCGACGCGGCGATTCTAGCAACCGCACCACATGTCCGGACAATACGAGCCCGAGTAATACGGGCAGCACGACGGTCGTCGCTTGACCCTCCTGCGTGCGATGGGTACAAGGTCGCTCGCGTTTCGCGCACGAACTTTGCAGAGGAAACCCGATGTTGCGCGTGATCGAACTCGGCACGCTGCTCGCCGGCCCCTTCTGTGGCCAGTTGCTCGGCGACATGGGTGCAGAAGTGATCAAGATCGAGCCGCCGGGACAGGGCGATCCGCTGCGCGTGTGGGGTCGACAGAAAGCCGGCGAGCCGTCGTTGTGGTGGCCGGTGGTGGCCCGCAATAAAAAAGCCATCACCCTCGACATGCGACAGGCCGAAGGTCAGAGCATTCTCAAAGAGTTAGTGAAGAAAGCTGATTTTCTACTCGAGAATTTTCGACCGGGCACCATGGAAAAATGGGGCTGCAGTTACGAGGAGCTACAGAAGATCAATCCGCGCCTGATCATGATCCGCGTCTCCGGTTACGGCCAGACCGGCCCGTATTCGCATCGTGCAGGCTTCGGTGCCATCGGCGAGGCCATGGGCGGTATGCGCTACGTCGTCGGCGATCCGTCCACCCCGCCCTCCCGCATGGGCATCAGCATCGGCGACGAACTCGCCGCGACGTTCGCCTGCCTGGGCGCGCTGTCGGCGCTGCACTACCGCGAGAAGACTGGCCGCGGCCAAGTGGTCGACTCCGCGCTCTACGAAGCCGTGCTCAACATGATGGAATCGTTGATCACCGAGTACGACAAGACCGGTTACATCCGCGAACGCACCGGCGCGATCTTGCCGAACGTCGCGCCATCGAACGTCTACAAAACCAAAGACGGTTTGGTGTTGATCGCCGCCAACCAGGACACCGTGTTTGGTCGGCTCTGCGAGGCGATGGGCCAGCCGTCTTGGCCCACCGACCAGCGCTTCGTGAACCATCAGGCGCGCGGCAGCAACCAAAAATTGTTGGACGGCTTAATCGAAGCGTGGACGCAGACGCTGCCGACCAAGGTCGTGCTCGATCTGATGGATCAGCACGGCGTGCCGGCTGGTCTAATTTATCGCGCACCAGACATGCTCGAAGACCCGCACTTCAAAGCACGCGAAGCGATCGTCACCACCAAGCACCCGTATTTTGGCGACTTGAAGATGCAAAACGTCGCGCCGAAATTGTCGGAAACGCCGGGCGGCATCCACAGTGCCGCACCCACCGAACTCGGCGAGCACAACGACGAGGTTTATTCGCGCCTACTCGGTTTCGATGCGACGCGTCTTGCGGCCTTGCGCGACGCCAAAGTCATTTGATCGGAGGTGCAACATGAGCGAATCGCTCGCCGAAAATTACGCGCGCGGCGGATTCAACCGCTCGCTCGCGCCCGGCCGTAAGCCGGCGCTCCTCATCATCGACTTCGTCAAAGCCTATCTCGAGAAATCGTCGCCGCTCTATGCGGGAGTCGAGCAAGCGCGCACCGATTGCGAAACTTTGCTGCGCGCGGCGCGCCAGTCGGGAATTCCTGTCGTCCACACCAACGTCGTCTATCAAAAAGGCGGTCGCGACGGCGGCGTGTTTTTTCGTAAGGTGCCGGCACTCGCCTGCTTCGAACTCGGTGCGCATCCCGAACTTGCTGCGTTTGCCGACGGCCTCGAGCCGGTCGCCGGCGAAACCGTAATCTCGAAACAATATGCGAGCGCATTCTTCGCGACCTCGCTCGCTTCGACCTTGACCGCGCTCGGTGTCGACACGGTGTTGATCGCCGGGTTGTCGACCAGCGGTTGCGTGCGCGCGAGCGCCGTCGATTGTTGCCAGCATGGCTTCGTGCCCGTGGTCGTGCGCGAAGCGGTCGGTGATCGTGCACCCGGTCCGCACGAAGCGAATCTGTTCGACCTGCAGGCGAAATATGCCGAAGTGAAGCCGCTGGCCGAAGTGCTCGAATATCTCCGCGAAAGGAATTAAGTATGCCGCGTCTCGGTCCCATCGCTTGCGTCACCGTCGCGACGCCGGATGTGCAACGTCTGATCGATGCCTACAACCTGCACCTTGGCTATCAAGTGGTGGATCATGGCCGCGTCAGCGCAACCCAAGCCGATCTTTGGGCGCGCCCCACGCTGGCGGGGCGTCGCTATGCGCTGATGTTGCCGGGTGGCGAAGGCAACACGTTTTTCCGCTTCGTCGAAAGCCGAACGCCGCACGATTACGTGCCGTTCCGTCACATGGGATGGAACGCTGCCGAATTGATGGTGCAGGACACCGACGCGATCGCCGCCAAGCTTGAGCATTCGCCGTTTCGCATCATCGGCCCGCCCGCCGATTTGTCGTTCTCCGACAAAATTCGCGCCATGCAGGCGCTAGGCCCGGCTGACGAGTCGATCTATCTCACCAGCTTCAAAGAAAAATTGCCCGAGTTCGACACGCCAGACGCCAAACATTTTGTCGACCGCACCTTCATCGTTATTTTGGGCGGTCCTAGCGTCGCCGAAATCAATGCGTTCTATCACCGGCACTTCGGTGTTGCGATCGCTCCGGTGATTCCAGCGGTAATTTCGGTGTTGTCGAACGCGCAAGGCTTGCCTGCCAACACGCCGCACGACCTCGCGGCGCTCGCGCTTAACGGCCAGTCTTATATCGAAGCCGACACGATGCCGCCTGCCACGTTGCCGCGGCACGCCATCGAGGGTGAGCTGCCGCCGGCGATCGCGATGGTGAGTTTTGGCGTCGACGCGCTGCCCGACTCACTCGACTACATCGCCGCGCCGCGCACCTTGGCGTCGACGCCCTATCACGGCCGACGCGCCGCGGTGTGCGTGGGACCGGGGGGCGAACTGGTCGAGTTGATCGAACGCGGAGCTTGATCATGTCCGAGATGCGACCGCCCGAATTTCCGAAGGGGCACCGACCGCAGGTCTTCGACGATCCGGCGATCGACCAACTGCACGATGCGTGGCTCGCGCTCGCGACCGAACTCGCCGTCGCCTTCGAGCGCATCGACACCCTCGAACGCTTACTCGAGACCAAGCTCGGTGTCGCGCGCGAGGAAATCGCAACGTATGTCGCGCCGGCGGCAGTCGCTGCCGAACGCGCGCAGCGGCGCGCCGATCTCGCGCAGCGTTTGCTGCGGCCTTTTCGGGAATTTCGTGCCGCGGCGATCGCGCGCGGCAAGCATGCCGAAGCACCCCCCGACCCCGAAACTTGAGTTTCCGTTACGATCGTCGTCTCCATCACCCGCCCGAGAACTCACCCATGAATGGCTTTAATCATCATGCGATGCTGCCCGACCCCACCCACGACGAACAGTCGCGGCAAGATTTCGTCGGCGCATTACGCGGTCACCTCTCGAGTCGTTTGATGCCCGGTGCATACAAAGTTTATGCATCGAAAGTCGAGCCGGCCTTCAAAGCGAAACACGGCCGCGCACCCGCCGACCAGGAAGAAGTGCGTAAGGTGATGACGCAAGATCCCTTCTATCAATTTTGGAGTGCGATGCAGCGTCGCAGCCAAGAAATGTTGTGGGAATCGGTGATCGATCCGACCGAGCGTCAATTGCCTGATCTGATCGGCAAGGCGCGCAAAATCGGCCGCAAGGCGCGCGGTAAGTTACGCCTGGACCCTAAGCTCGAAATTCCGCGCTATCACCGTGCCGCCGACATCCATCTGCAACCGGGTGGTTACCACACCGACTTCACCGCCGACGACATCGCCGCCGGCGCGGTGTACGACAAAGGCATCAACCTCTACATGGGTGGCGGCCTCGGTCCCGAGAACGATCTGACCGGCAATACTTTGCTCGCCTACGTTCGCGAGAAGCACCCTGGCTTCGAGCCCAAGCGCATCCTCGACATCGGTTGTGCGATCGGCAATTCGACGCTCGTCTGGGCGCGGGCATTTCCGAAGGCCGAAGTGCACGGCATCGACGTCGGGGCACCCGTGCTGCGGTACGCGCACGCGCGCGCCGAAACGCTAGGCGTAAAAGTTGACTTCAGTCAGCAAAACGCCGAGCACACCGATTTCGCCGACGGTTCGTTCGACCTCGTGTTATCACACATCACCCTGCACGAAACCTCCCGTTCGGCGCTGCCGCGGATCCTCGGCGAATGCCGGCGTTTGTTGCGCAAGGGTGGCATGACATTGCACCTCGAAATTCCGCGCGGCCGCACCGCGATGGAAAAGTTCATGCACAACTGGGAGGCGTACAACAACAACGAGACCTTCAGTCGCTTCATGACCGACATCGATTTGATTGCCGAGGCCGTCAGAGGTGGCTTTGCGAAGAGCGAGGTCAAGACGGCCGACTTCGTGCCGCAGCTCGACGTCGCGCAAATGAACTACACCGAATACTTCGCCTGGAAGATTCTCGAGGGTGTGCGGCGATGAGCGCACGTCGAAAGACCCAACGGCGCGCGAAGGTCGCCAAGCGCGCCCCGTCGGCTCGTGCGCCCGTCCGCAAGTCGCACACCCCGCAGCCGTCACCCACGCCGCGCATCGCGCGCGTTGCGAAAGGCAAGAAGCCACAATATTTCAGCGACCCGGCGATCGACAAACTGTTGTGGATGACGATCACGTTAATGGAAGAACTTTCCGTGACTCGTGATCGACTCGACACCGTCGAACGACTGCTCGATCGCAAGCGCGTTTTGCCGCGGCAAGCAATCGAGCGTTTCGCGCCGGACGCTAAATCGGCTGCCGAGCGCGCGGCACGCCGCGCGGCCTACGTCGATCGCGTGTTGCGTGCTTTGCAAGCCGAGCTCGAGGAAATCACCGGCACCGACATGCCGCTCACTGCCGAAGAGGTCGTCGCCGTCGTCGATAGTTGACAGCGCGACACGCGAATACTAATCATGCGCAAAAGCCGATGGCTCTCGAGGGCCACGGTAACCGTCACATCCGGGGGTCATATGGATAACGCGGGATTCAAGCGCTACTACCAAGCGCCGGTGCCGGCGATCATCGCCGTGCTCATCGTCTATTTTTGGCAAGGCATGGGCCATTTCGTGATGTACATGATGCAGCACGTGTGGTTTCCGGGTCGCGATCTGCTCGCCGCCTCGATCATCGGCGTCGTCGGCATGTGGATGATCTGGGCCGGACGCGACGCGAGCGAAAACAAAGCCACGTTGCTCGGTTTCGCCGGCGGCAGTTTGGTTTGGCTCTCCTGGATCGAATTCAGTTTCGTGTGGGTCGCGCGCGAACTCGAAGTGGAGCCCGCCGCTTGGGGCGCGAAGCCGACGTTGCCCGAATATCGCGTGATGCTGTCGTCCGTCGGCGTAATGTTCGCGACGTTGATTTTCTTCTTCTTCAATCGCGAGACGCGCTGTAATGCCTTCATGTGGCTGCACCGCACCCTCGGCATGAAGGTCGGTGAAAAAGCCTCCGGCCAAGCGCGCAACCTGGCGTCGATCGTCGCCATGGAAACGATCTACGTCACCTGGTTCTTCTACATGTACCTGTTGGTGATCTATAACCCCGACCTCTTCGGCACCGACCACTGGGTCACCATGGCCTCGTGCGCGATGTTCGCGATCTGGGCCGCTTATCTGGTGCAAAGATTATGGTGGTACCAGCGCATGGCACCCGCGCTGCGTTACGCGATCCCGACGGCCATCATCGCCTGGAACGTGAACGAGATCCTCGAGAAGTGGGGCCACCTCGCCGAGATCTGGGTCATGCCGCAGAAATATGCGCTAGAGATCGGGCTCGTCGCCGCAGCGCTAGTGCTGGTCGTGGTACTCGCGGTCTTGAGCCCCGCGCGCCGAATCGTCGATCGCGCGGAGTGATCGGCGGTTACTTCGCGCGCAACGCCCACAAGCGTGCGAGGCGCAGTTGCGTCTCGTCACCTTTGACGGCCGCGAACGTGCCAGTCGCTGCCGACTTGTCCCCGGCTCGTAACTGCGCGACGCCCAACGCTAGCTGCGCCTCCGCGTCGGTCACTCGCTTCAAGCCGCCCTTCGCGATGCCGCGTTGGATCGCGGCCACCGCTTGCGGAAACTGACCATAGCTCAAGTACGCGAGTCCGAGTTTCACGTCCGGGTCGCCGGTCTTGGCTGCGGCGATGTCTTTTTCCTGCTTCGCGAGCGTGGCGCGATCGCCGGCCGCCTGCGTCTTAGCGGTCGCCAAGATCGCCTGCGCCGCTGACTTATCGCGCTCGGACGAAATGACACCGGCCGCGATGCCCGACTCGAGTACCGACTGCGCCTCGCCCGGCAACCCCTGCGTCATCGCGAGCTGAGCCATTTCCGTGTAATCGTCGCCGCGCCGCATCGCGCCCGCGTCGAACGATAGACGGTAGATGTTGAGCAAAGATTTTTCCGAGCTCGCGTTGGCGCGCAGCATCAACGTCATGAGGTTGTTCCAAACCTCGGGCTTCGGATGATGGGTGGCGTGCATCTCGAGTGCGCGCACCGTGCATGCATCGTCCGCGAGTTTGATGCAGGCACTCAAATAAAGTTGGATCGCGTTTTCTTTGGGTGACTCGCCTTTCTTGGCGATGCCATCGAGCCATGGCACGATGAAGTCCTGCGTGCTCTTGTAGTCGCTTTGCAGATAGTACGCTTGTGCAGTGAAGAGGTAGACGTCGTCGTCGGCCACACCCTCGGCGACCGAGCGCTTGCCGAACTCGACGGCCTTCGCGTAGTTCTTATTCTGGTAGTTGATTTGCATCAACCCCTTCAACAAGCTCACTTTGCGCGCGGGCTCGGCGAACGACGAATCGAGCACCGTTTCGAACGCCGTCATGGCGGTCGCGGTGTCACCGGCGCGCAGCGCACAAAAGCCGAGTAAGTCGTTAATGGCGTAGGTGTCGTACGGTGTCTTGTCGGCCACCGAACCCGCCGCCTGTGCATTGGTGACACAGTCGGCCCACTTTTCGGCTTTGATCGCCGTTTGAGCGGCGATGAGCGGTTTCATGACCTGTTTACTGACCGTCGGCGGCTTGGGCGCGTCCTTCTTGGCATCGGCGGCGTGAGCACCACTCGCGTAAACAGCGAGCGCGACGGTGGCTGCGATCAAGGGCAATGTGCGACGTACCATGGTCTTACCTCCGAGCGGCGGACGGAATCAACGAACGCGGAACGCCCAAAGTTTAGCGAGGCGCTGCTGCGCGTCGTCGCCTTTGACGCTCTTGAACGCTTGCGCGGCTTCGGCTTTCGCGCCGGACTTCAACAGTGCGATGCCGAGCGTCGTTTGCGCCGCACCCGGATTCGTGACGTTACCTTTGGCAAGTCCGCGCTTGATCGCGACGACGGCCTGCGCGTACTGGCCCTGCCCCATGTACGACTCGCCGACCACGACGTCGGCGTCGCCCTTGGCGCCCGCTGACGCGGCTTTGTCGGCTTGCGCGAGGCCCGCCTTCTCAGTCGCCGCGCGAGTCTTAGCGGCCGCCAACAAGCGGGTGTTGCGATCGATGTCGCGTTGCTCGATGAACGCCTTGCGAGCGAAACCCGCCTCGAGCGCGGCTTGCGCCTCAGAGGCGAGGCCTTGCTCGATCGCGAGCTGCGCCATTTCTGCGTAATCGTCGCCGCGACGCATCGAGCCGACGTCCACCGCGAGACGGAACACGTTGAGTTTGGTCTTGTCGTCACCGCCCTCGCGGAACATCGAGCGCATCAAGTTCTGCCAGTACTCGGGCTTCGGGTAGAACGTGACGAGTTTCTCGAAGGTGCGCGTGGTGCAAGGCTCGTCCTTGATCTTGATGCAAGAGTCGAGGTTGATCTGCAGCAGACTCTCGCGCGGTTGTTGGCCGCGCTTTTCCTGCGCCGCGATCCACTCGGCCGTGAATGCCTTGGTCGCTTTGAAGTCACCCTTTTGGTAATACGACTGCGCGAGCAAGGTTTGCACGTCGTTGTCGGCCGTACCGGCCTTGACGGCGCGGTTACCGATGTCGATCGCCTTGTCGTACGCCTTCAGCGTGTAGTTGATTTGCATTAACGTCTTCAAGCGCCCGGCCTGCTGGCCGGCGGCAAAGAATTCGCTATTCATGCTCGCCTCGAGCGCTTTCGCGGCGGACGCATAATCGCCCGCGCCCGCAGCACACGCGCCGAGTAATTCGTTGATGATGAAAGTGTCGTAGTCGGTCTTGCCCGCGGCGCCCTCGGCGGTGTGCAACTGCGTCAAGCATTCGCTCCACTTGCGCGCCTTCGAGGCCGCTTGCGCAGCTTGCAGAGGTTTCGCAACGCCCTTGCTGACCGTGCGACCTTCGGCGAACGCCGCCTGTGTCGCGAACGCCGCCAGCACGAACCCGGCAGTTGAGATTAACAACGACTTCTTGATGCTCATGGAATCGATCCTCACAAGAAAACGGGGGTCGCCTTGGACCCCCGCCGTGTATCACCCGATCGCGTGATCAGTCCTGAAATTCAGAGACGTTCACGAAACCGATTTTCTTCATGCGGTTACGTTGCGCTGAGGCAAGTACCCGCGCCACCGTGTCGTACCGCGCGCGCTTGTCGGGCCGCAGATGCAATTCGGGTTGCGGATCTTTCTGTGCTTCTTGGCGGAAATATTTTTCCACCGCGTCGACACCCGCAACCGGCGAGCCGTTCCATACGATCGTGCCGTCGAAGTCGATTTCGATGTCGATCACCTCCGGACGGACCGGCGGCGGCGGCGCGTCCGTCGGACGCGGCATGTCGAGTTTGACGGCGTGCGTCATCACCGGGATGGTGATGATGAACATGATGAGAAGCACCAACATGACGTCGATCAGCGGCGTCGTGTTGATGTCGCACATCGAGTCGTCGTCGCCACCGCTACCTACGCTCATTCCCATGATTAAAAACTCCGGATCAACGGGAGCCGCGGATACCGCGGTCCGGTTCGGTGATGAAGCCCACTTTTACGACGCCACCACGTTGGATGGCATACAGCACACGACCGATATCTTCGAAGCGCGCGTTGACGTCGCCACGGATGTGGATCTCCGGTTGCGGGTCTTTGATCGCCTCTGCTTTCACCATCTCGAGCAACTGATTGCGGTCCGCGACCGCGCCGTTGTTCCAATAGACCTTGCCTTGAGAGTCCACCGCCACAGTGATGTTCTCGGGCTTGGTTTGGGTTGCGATGTTCGCCGCTTTCGGCAGCGACACCTTCACGGTCTTCGTGATCACGGGGATGGTGATCAGAAAGATGATCAGCAGCACCAACATGACGTCG
>RGUL01000008.1 GCA_010027845.1 Gammaproteobacteria bacterium | reverse complement strand
GTCGGGAATACTTTGGTGATGCAAGCGGTCGTGAGCCCCGCCTCGGCGAGGCCGAGCGTCGCGCGCAAACCCGCACCGCCGGCGCCAACCACGACGACGTCGTAGGTGTGATCGATGAACTTGTAGTCGGACATCAGAACGATCCCGTGGTGAAGGCGATGCGCAGCACGGCGTAGGTGCCGGCAACCGCGATGATCGCGTGCAGGAAATTCACCGCCAGCAAGGTCGCAAGTTGCGCGCCCTTCGCATGCACGTAATCTTCGATCACGACCTGCATGCCGAGCGCCGAGTGCATCGCGACCGACCAAACCAGCAGCAACAAAAATACCGGCGTCCAACCCGAGCCGATCCACAAACTCACGGTCGCCAAATCAAGCGACGGCAAACGCAGCAACGACCACACGAACCAAATCGTCAACGGTGCGAGCGCGACGGCGGTGACGCGCTGCCACCACCAGTGCGATACGCCCTCGCGCGCCGAACCGTGCCCAAGCGCTTTGCCAAGCGGATTTTGCAAGCTCATGCCGCCCCTCCACCGAACGCCCACAGCAAGATGATGGCGGCGATCAAGATGGCGGCGACGATGACGGTGCGCGCACTCCGACGCGCCTCCGCACGCTCGAGTCCGCGGCCGAGATCCCAATTGAGGTGCCGGATGCCGTTGCAGAGGTGATAGGCGAAGGCGATCACGAAACCCGCGATCACGAGCTTACCGAAACCGCTCATGAGGACTTCCATCGCCGAGTCGTAGGCCTCGGGACCGTCGGCCGCCGCCATCAACCAATACACGAGCAACAACAGGCCGACCGACAACGCACCACCGGTGATGCGATGGAAGATCGAGGTCGCCATGGTGTACGCGAAGCGATACACGCCGAGATGAGGTGAAAGTGGCCGTTCGCGCATCGAAAAATTCTCCGGTCGTCGTCGGGTCGGCGATCGATCAAAAATCTATACAGCGACCCTTGCGCTCCCAATCGCCGAAACGAGTGGGCTCGGGTCCCGTGGGACCACCGAACTCGGCAGCCTGTGTGGTCGAGGCCTCGAACGAGACGGGTCGCGCGGGCGAGTCGGACGGATTGACGGAGGGCACGGCGGAGCCAGCTGACGCGGGCCGCCCCACCCCCTGGGGATCGTTCTGCATCGGGACCGAATTCTGCCAGAATCGTTGCATCTCGGCCACAGGGAAGCGCCATGTCAACGACGCCCGTCACACCGACGCCCGTCGCACTTTCGACCGTGTACGGCGTGCTCGCGGCGCGCGGCCCCGACGCGCGAAAATTCCTGCACGGCCAGTTATCGCAAGACGTCAACGGCCTCGCGCTCGACCGAGTCGCCCTCGCCGGTCTGCACAACCCGCAGGGTCGCACGCTCGCGGTGCTGCGCGTCGTGCCGGTGAACGCCACCGATCTGTTGCTGGTGCTGCCGCGCGAGCTCGTCGAGCCGGTGCGGAGCACGCTGGCGAAATTCGTGCTGCGCACCAAAGTGACGCTCACCGACGAGAGCGATCACTGGCGGTTGACCGGTCTCGCGCCGAGCGCGAGCGGCGCAGCGCGCGCGCCCGGATTTCTTTGGCAACACGCGGCGGACGGTCGGTCGTTGCACTTGACCGAGCGCGCGCCCGCGGACAGCGATACCGCGACGCTCGCCGAATTAACCCGCTGGCACGCAGCGGACATCGCCGCGGGTCTACCGCAAGTCTATCGCGCTACGAGCGGCAGCTTCGTCGCACAAATGTTGAATCTCGACGTGCACCAGGCGATCGCCTTCGACAAAGGTTGTTACACCGGACAAGAAGTCATCGCGCGTGCGCACTATCGGGGTCGTGTGAAGCGACGGCTGCAGCGCTTCGTCACGCGCACCGCCGCGCTGCTGCAGCCCGGCGACAGCGTGGCACTCGATGCCGAGCGCAGCGGCGAGGTGGTTGATGCGGTGCAGTTAGCGGACGGTCGCTGCGAATTTTTGGCGGTCGCGAATTTCGGCCCGGGCAATGCAGCCGCGACCGAGGGCGCCGCAATCGAATCGCTGCCGCTGCCTTACGCCTTGCCCGCTTGAGCGAGCGGCATCACTCCACTTCGCGACGCATCTGCGGGAACAACAATACGTCGCGAATCGACGGCGAGTCGGTCAAGAACATCACGAGGCGATCGATGCCGACACCGAGGCCCGCGGTCGGCGGCATGCCGTATTCGAGCGCGCGCACGTAGTCGGCGTCATAGAACATCGCTTCTTCGTCGCCGGCATCCTTGCGCGCGACTTGTGCGTGAAAACGCGCCGCTTGATCTTCGGCGTCGTTCAGCTCGGAGAACCCGTTGGCGAGTTCGCGACCACCGACGAAAAATTCGAACCGATCGGTGAGGAACGGATCGGCGTCGTTCGCGCGCGACAGCGGTGATACTTCTGCTGGGTACGCATAGACGAAAGTCGGGTCGAGCAGCGTGTGCTCACCGGTCTTCTCGAAGATTTCGATCTGCAACTTGCCGGCCCCGTCGGCCGGCTTCCACGGAATGCCGCGCGCCTCGCAGGCCGCACGCAAATACGGCACGTCGCGCAAGCGTGCGCGATCGAGATCCGGGTTGCACTCGAGAATCAGATCTTTGACGGTCACGCGTCGAAACGGCGCCGCGAGATCGTACGCGCGCCCCTGCGACTCGAAGCTCGTCGCACCGACCACCTCTTGCGCCGCACCGCGCAGCATCCGCTCGACGAGATCCATCAAGTCGCGATAGTCCGCATAGGCTTGATAGAGTTCGAGCATCGTGAACTCGGGGTTGTGACGCGTCGAGAGCCCCTCGTTACGAAAGTTGCGGTTGATTTCATAGACGCGCTCGAAGCCACCGACCACGAGCCGTTTCAAATAAAGTTCGGGCGCGATGCGCAGATACATATCGACATCCAGCGCATTGTGGTGCGTGACGAACGGTCGCGCCGCCGCACCACCCGGAATCGGCTGCATCATCGGCGTTTCGACTTCCATGAAGCCCTGCGCATCCAGCATGTGACGCAGGAACGCCACGAGGCGCGTACGCTTAACGAACACCGCGCGACTCTCTTCGTTCATGATGAGATCGACGTAACGCTGGCGATAGCGCGCTTCGGTGTCGGCGAGCCCGTGCCATTTGTCGGGCAACGGGCGCAGCGATTTGACCAGCAGGCGCAGCGAGTCGACCCGCACCGACAACTCGCCGGTCTTGGTCCGGAACAGCACACCCTCGCAGCCGAGGATGTCGCCGATGTCCCAACCTTTGAACGCTTCGTAGGTCTCGCCGAGGGTGTCGCGCTGCAAGAACACCTGCAGGCTGCCCGACGAATCTTGCAACTTGGCAAAACTCGCCTTGCCCATGATGCGACGCAGCATCATGCGCCCGGCGATCGTGACCCGAATCGCGCGGGCTTCTAAGGTTTCGGCATCAAGTGCGCCGTGCTCCGCATGCACCGCCCCGGCGAGTGCGTCACGCCGAAAATCGTTCGGAAACGCCGACGCACCCTCGCCTCGCAACTGCGCGAGTTTGGCACGTCGCTCGGCGATGAGTTTGTTCTCGTCCGGAGGAAGTTCGCTCACAGGCCCGCCTTGAGGGATGCTTCGAGAAATTGATCGAGGTCGCCATCGAGCACCGCGGTCGTGTTGCCTACTTCGACGTCGGTGCGTAAATCTTTGATGCGCGACTGGTCGAGCACGTAACTGCGGATCTGATGACCCCAGCTCACGTCCGACTTCGACTCTTCAAGCACTTTTGCAGCCGCGTTACGCTTATTGACTTCGAGCTCGTAGAGTTTCGCCTTCAACATCTTCATCGCCGTGGCGCGGTTCTTGTGTTGGCTGCGCTCGTTTTGACAAGCGACCACGATGCCGGAGGGTGCGTGACGGATCCGCACCGCCGACTCGGTTTTATTGACGTGCTGACCGCCCGCGCCGCTCGAGCGATACACGTCCATCTCGAGGTCGGCCGGATTGATGTCGATGTTGATGTCGTCGTCCACCTCGGGCGAGACGAACACCGACGCGAACGACGTATGGCGACGATTACCGGAATCGAACGGCGACTTGCGCACCAAACGATGCACACCCGTTTCGGTGCGCAACCAACCGTAGGCGTGGTCACCTTTGAACTCGATCGTGGCACTTTTGATGCCGGCGACTTCGCCGGGGCTCGAGTCGATGACTTCGGCGCCGAAGCCGCGCGTGGCCGCCCACTTGATGTACATGCGCAGCAACATTTGCGCCCAATCTTGGGCCTCGGTGCCACCGGCGCCGGCTTGGATGTCGAGGTAGGCGTTGTGCGAGTCCATCTCGCCGCGAAACATGCGCTTCAGCTCGAGCTTGCGTACCTTGGATTCGACTTGTGGAAGTTCGCGTTCGACCTCCGTCGCCGTCGCGGCATCGTCTTCGGCTTCGGCGAGTTCGAGTAACTCGACGGAATTCCGCACGGCGTTGGTGGCGGAGTCGATTTGCTCAAGCTCGGCGGCGAGCTTGGCCCGCTCACGGCCGAGTTCTTGGGCTTTGTCGGGTTTTTGCCAGACGGCCGGGTCTTCGAGTTCCCGGCTTACTTCCTCGAGGCGTTCGCGCTTGAGGTCGTACTCAAAGAAACCCCCTTAAGGAGCGCACGCGCTCCTCGAGGTCGGTGTGGGAGCGCTTGATTTGGCCGAGTTCGATCATGCCCTCATTCTAGCAGATGCTCGACCAGCAACTGCAGTCGTCGCTCGCCCATGTATTCGTTGACACCGAGGCGATACACGAGATTCGCGCGCGTCGGCAGCGGTGCATCGCGCTCTCGGCCTTGGAAAAAATTGAAGGCGATCGCATCGAAGTGCCGACCGCTGCCTTCCGGCTCAACGCGCATCTTCAAGTGTTTCTCGCCGACCACGCGAGTGCGATCGATACGAAACGCTTGATCGAAACTCGGCTCCGGAAAGGCTTGCCCCCACGGACCGGCGGCGCGCAGCGCCTCAGCGGTCGGCAGCGCGATATCGTCGAGCGCGAGCGCACCGTCGGTCTCGATGCGATCAGCGAGCGTGCCGTCGGGACAAAAGCGCAGCACTTGCGCTTCGAATGCGCGTGCGAATTCGTCGAGCCGCGCAGCCTCGACCGTGAGCCCCGCCGCCATCGCGTGGCCGCCAAAGCGCAACAAAAGTCCGGGCTGCTGCGTGCTGACCGCCTCGAGCACGTCGCGCACATGCACGCCCGCGACCGACCGCGCCGAGCCGCGCAACAAGCCCTCGCCCGCATCGGCGAACGCGATCACCGGCCGTCGCAGCCGCTCTTTGACGCGACCGGCGACGAGTCCGACCACGCCTTGATGCCAACCGGGATCGTAAAGACAAACCCCGGCGCGGGTCGGCGCGTCGGATCGTCGTGCGGCGAGCAAAGGTTTGACGGCCGCCATCGCTTGGCTCTGCATACCCGCTTCGATCGCTCGTCGCTCGATGTTCAATTGATCGAGGCGTGAGGCGAGTGCGAGCGCTTCGGTCGGCGAATCGGTGATGAGACAACGAATGCCGAGCGACATGTCGTCGAGTCGACCCGCGGCATTCAAACGCGGACCAGCGGTGAAACCGAAATCCGCGGCGATCACGTCGCTGATCGAGCGCCCACCGACTTCGAGCAATGCGCGCACGCCCGGCGTGCAGCGACCCGCGCGCACGCGCTGCAAACCCTGCGCGACCAGCACTCGATTGTTCTCGTCGAGCGCGACGACGTCGGCGACCGTGCCCAGCGCCACCAAATCGAGCCACTGCGCCGGCGACGGCAAGTTACGATCGGCGAGTGCGCGATGCAGCGCAGCGACTACGTAAAAGGCGACGCCGACACCCGCGAGCGCCCGCGAACCGAAGCTCGCCTGCGGTAAATTTGGGTTCACGATCACGTTCGCCGCCGGCAACGTCGCCCCCGGCAGGTGATGGTCGGTGACAAGCACGTCGATGCCGAGCGCGCGCGCAGCTGCGACGCCTTCGATGCTCGAAATGCCGTTGTCGACGGTGATGATCAACCCCGGCGCACGCTGTGCGGCCAGCGTGACGATTTCGGGCGAGAGTCCGTAACCGTATTCGAAGCGGTTCGGCACCAAAAAATCGACGTCGGCGAAACCATACGCCCGCAGCGCGCGCACCAACAACGCCGAACTCGTCGCGCCGTCAGCATCGAAATCACCGACGACGAGCACGCGCGTGGCGCGTGCTCGATGCGCGAGTAACAAAGCGACCGCCGCTTCGACGCCTTCGAGCGTGCCCACGGGCAAAAGACGCTCGAGTACATGCGACAACTGCAGCGGGTCTTCGATACCACGCGCCGCATAGGCGCGCGCGATCACCGGCGCGAATTGCTGCAAGCGCGCGAGCCGCGCCGGGTCAACGCTACGACGGACGATTTTGAGTCCGTGACTCATGCCAGCGCCTCGAGCAAACTGCGCCGCGGCCGCCAAAAACGATAGCGATCGGTCGCCGCGAGATCGGTGGCGCGATCGCTACCCTGCAACGTGAGGCGCGTGATCGCGCCCCTCCGCAATGCCTCGATCGCAAATTCGTAGCCCTCGCGATCGAACGCGCCGACGAATACGCTGCGCGGCGCTGCCGCCCGCAGCATGTTTTCGATCGCCGTGGCCGCATCGGCTGCAGGCCACGAACAATCACGCGCCGCCAGCTGACACGCCGCCCGCAGCCACGGATCGGCGCTGCAAAATAGCGTGGCGCTCGCGTGCGCGTCGGCCGTTCTTCGACTGGCAACGATGCCGTCGCGGCGCGTTACACCGCCACCCCAAAACCACAACGCACAGATGCGCGGCAGTCCCGCCTGTTCGCGACGACGATTGAGCGGCAACCCGTGTAACCACATTTCGATTTCGCTGCCGAACGCACGCAGGGTCGCCGCACCCGCACCTTGCAACACCGCGTGATCGAGCGTCGTGCCGAGTAATCGTTCGGGCTCGGGCGCATCGGCGCCTTCGGTCGCCAATCCGCGCAACAACCAATGACCGCCCGCAACGGGCACGAGCGCAAGTCCGTCGGCGCCAAAAGTCGCCGCGAACTCGGTGGCGATTTCGGTAGCCTCTTCACCACTCGGATGCAGCAGCGCATCGGCTGGCACGAATATGCTCGTCATGCCGGCCTGCCAGTGCATCGGCGTCGCCAACCACCATTCACCGGCTTCGAGTCCCGCAGCCGCAGCGACGATTTCGGCGGGCGCCGCGAGCGCGAGGTCGTCGCGTTCGAGTTCGTGCGCGAGCGACGTACGCCACCCACCCGGCAACGGTCGGGCCGCTGCGAATCGCAACTGCAGCGGATCTGGCGCAGCGGCGGACGCGCCGTCCGGCAGCGGTTGCAGATCGGGGAATACGAGCACGAGTTCACGCACATCGCGTATGTTATCGAAGCATGGGACTCATGGAGGCCGGTCGTACGACCGCAAACTTGATCCGCAGCTACGGTGCCGGCGAATTGCGCATCGGCGCTGCGGTGCACACGACGCCGATCTGTGTCGGCGCGAGCCTGCTCGCGCCGTTGCGCACACCGCAACCGCTGGCGCTCGACTTCGACGAACTCGCTCCCTTGCTCGAACCCAAACCCGAGCTCGTGATCATCGGCTGGGCGGGCGGCCAGTTTTTTCTGCCCGCCGCGCAGCGCGCCTGGTTTTTTGAGCGACGCATCGGCGTCGAGACGATGGAGCTCGGCGCCGCTTGCCGGACGTATAACGTGCTCGTGCAAGACGGCCGTGAAGTACGCGCGCTGCTGTTTCCGAGTCGACCGCCGTCAGCCGGCGACGACGCCCGGCTGTAACGGCACGAACGACACCGGCCCGAGAGAGGTTTTCTCGATTTTTTGATCGCGGCGCGTGAAGCGCATCAGCTCCTGACCGCCCTCGCCGCCCACCGGCATGATCAGACGCCCGTTCTCGGCCAATTGCGTAAGCAGCGCCTCGGGCACCGACAAGGGCGCGGCAGCGACCAAAATTCCGTCGTAGGGCGCGTGCGATTTCCAGCCTTCCATGCCATCGCCGTGCCGAAAACGCACATTCTTGACGCTCAATTCTTTGAGACGCAATTTCGCGCGCTGTAACAGCGCCTCGATGCGCTCGATGCTGTAGATGCGCGTCACGAGACCAGAGAGCACGGCGGTTTGGTAGCCGCAACCGGTACCGATTTCGAGGACGTTGTGCAGCGGCCCGCTTTGCAACAGCGCCTCCGACATGCGCGCGACGATGTAGGGCTGCGAGATCGTCTGCCCGAAACCGATCGGCAATGCCGTATCTTCATAGGCCCGACTCGCGAGCGCTTCGTCGACGAAAATGTGGCGGGGGACGGTGCGAATCCGCTCCAGCACTTCTGCGCTACGAATTCCTTGCTCGCGCAACCGTTGCACGAGTCGATCGCGCGTGCGCGCGGAGGTCATGCCGATGCCGGCGAACCGCGGGTCGTTCACGGGCGCAGCTCATCGAGCCAGCGCGCGACGGGCTCTAGCGCAGCGTGGCGCGTGAGATCGGTCTGCAACGGTGTGACGGACACGTAGCCGTTCGCCACCGCGTGAAAATCCGTACCCGGACCACCGTCTTGTTCGCTGCCCGCCGGGCCCACCCAATACACCTTGCGACCGCGCGGATCGGCGCTGGCTTCGATTCGCTCGGCGCGATGCCGATGACCGAGCCGCGTGGTGCGAAAGCCCCGCAACTGCTCGAACGGCAAATGCGGAAGGTTCACGTTCAAAATCATGCTGCGATCGAGCGGCCGCTCCAATAAGTGCGCCACCATCGAGCGCGCGACTTTTGCCGCGGCCGAAAAATCGGCTTCACCGCTCTCGGGCCGCTGCAAACTGAACGCGATCGTCGGCAAGCCGAGAAACCGACCTTCGACCGCCGCCGCGACCGTACCCGAATAGAGCACGTCGTCACCTAAGTTTTCACCGTCGTTGATGCCCGACACCACCATGTCGTGCTCGAAGTCGAACAAACCCGAGATGGCGAGGTGCACGCAGTCGGTGGGCGTGCCGGTGACGACGTAGCAATCGGTATCCGAGCGCGTCACGCGCAGCGGCACGTCTAGCGTCAAGGAATTACTCGCGCCGCTTTTATTGCGATCGGGGGCGACGACGGTGAGCTCGGCGAGACCGGCCAGCGCCGCACGCAACGCGACGATGCCACGGGCGCGGTAACCGTCGTCGTTGCTGATGAGTATCTTCATGCGGCGCGGCGAAATATACTCAAATAACGGTGCACGGAGGTAGCAGGATGCGCAAACCGGCCGACGAGGATGTCCGGCTGTTCCGCGAGGCGATGCGCGACGTGCGTCCGCTCGACCATCCGCCGCGCATCACCCACCGTCGCAAACCGAAGCCGCGTGCACGCTTTCGTCGTCGTGACGAAGCCGAAGTGCTCGCGGCGAGTCTCGAGTTGAGCGAAGCGCAACTCGACGTCGAAACCGGCGACTCGCTGAATTTTCGCCGGCCGGGCGTACAAGACGGCGTGCTGCGCAAGCTGCGCCGCGGCCAATATCGCCTCGAGTCGGAAATCGATCTGCACGGTCTCACGCTGCGCGAGGCGAAGGCCGAACTGCGCGTGTTCCTGGCCCGCGCCATCGCAAGACAATTGCGCTGCGTGCGCATCGTGCACGGCAAAGGCCTCGGCTCGGGGCCGCGCGGTCCGGTGCTCAAGCACGCGGTGAACGGAATTCTGCAGCGCACCGACCTCGTGGTCGCATTTTGCTCCGCGCGCCCGGTCGACGGCGGCACCGGCGCGATCTACGTGTTGCTGCACGGTTGAGTTACGACGGACGGCGCAGCAGTCGCGCCATCGCCGCATGCGTCTCCTCACCCGCCCAGCCATCGGCGAGCAACGAATCCAGCGACTCACGCGGAGCTGCATAGAGTTCGACGAGATCGGCGCGCACCAACGCCCGGGTACGCGCGTACGCGCGCGGCGGCAAGCGCAACAAAGATTGCGCGTGTGCGACCGCGAGACTACGCACCTCCTGCGGCGCAGCGAGTTCGTCGACCAGCCCCGCAGCGAGCGCGGCATCCGGATCGAGTAGCGCACCGCGCGACAACAACGATGCGGCACGCGCCGCGCCGATCAGCCGCACGTACGCGCGATGAATGGTGTCGCCCGGATACAGCCCGACCTGCACTTCGTTGAGGCCGATCGCAAATTCGCCGCGCGCCATGATGCGGTGGTCGCACAGCAGCGCAATCACCATGCCGCCTGCGGGGCAATGACCGGTGATCGCCGCGATGACCGGCTTCGGCGCGCGCACCAATCGCTCTTGCAGTCTCCAAAAAGCGCGTACTAACGATTCCACGGCGGCTGCGCCCGACGTCACCTCGCGCACGTCGAGACCGGCGGAGAACGAACCCGGCGCGCCGCTCAACACGATCGCACCACAATTCGGATCGTCGAACTGCGCGACCAACGCTTCGTCGAGCGCACGAATCAACTGCCGATCGAGTGCGTTGACCGGAGGTCTCGCCAGCCGCACTTCGCGTACTCGATCGTGTACTTCGATCTCGATCATGCTGCACCTCACCCTTGTTCTTCTTGGGCTGCCGCGCCATCGAGCGCCAGCAACTCACGCACTACCGCGGTCGCAAAGCTGCCCGCTCGTAATGCGAATTGCAACGCACAGACGTCGTCCGCGAGCCATTGCCATTCGAGCTCGCGCACCGCGACGCGCAGCGGACGGCGCGCAGCCTCTAACCCCGCGGACTGCAAAAACTCGACCAGCAACGGAAATTCGGCGGCGACTTCGCGCTCGAGATCGGCGAGCGCCCCCGCGACACCAGAGTCGCCATGACCGATCAAAGGACCGGTCGGATGAATATCGAACGTCGCCACGCGGCGCGCGATTTCGTCATCCAAGCTCTCGACCACGAAGGTCGAATTGCGCCCGTCGAGATTCGCGCGCTCACCGATCGACAAGCGATTCCAACTACCATCTTGAATGCGACGCGCGAGCACGGCGTTGAACACGAGACTGCGCGCTGCCGACCAGGCGAAGCTCTCTTCGCCGCGCGGCGGTGCTCGACCTTCCAAGACCGAGAGATTCGACAATTCGCGCCCGAAGCGTTGCGGACCAAAATAATTGGGCACACCCTCGCGCACGATGCGCGCCAATCGCGTTTCGAGTGCCGCGCGATCGCCACTGAAGTCACGCAAGACGATTCGAAAGCGATTACCCGCGAGCGCGCCGCGCGGCAACTTGCGCGTGTGACCGTGCGCCTCTAGCACCTGCCAACCTTCGCCCGACGTCGCGAGCCATTCCTCGATTGAGCGTCGCGCGCGCGGCACGGAGAACCATTGGGTCGTCACGGCGTTGCGGTCCTTCAAGCCCGCGTAACCGACGTCGAACGGTCGCACACCGGCGCAGCGCGCGAGTTCGCGCGCCACCCAACCGGTGTTCGCACCTCGCTTACGCACGCGCAGCAAAAAATGTGCACCGTCGCCGGCTGCGGCGAAACCCGACTCCTCGTCGACCACGAAATCTTCGGGGCTGACCCGTAAGCGCGCGCGGCCGGCGACCGGCTCCACCGCGCGCGGCGGATCGAGCGCGAGCCTACGCCAATCGGGCGCCGACGCCGGAATGCTCAAGCGGCGACGAGCAGCACGCTCGCCATCGCCGCGAGACCCTCACCGCGACCCGTGAATCCCAACTTCTCGGTGGTGGTCGCTTTGACGTTCACCGCATCGCTCTCGACCTGCAACAATTCTGCGATCGAGCGACGAATCGCGTCGCGGTGTGGGCCGATCCGCGGCGCTTCGGCGAGCAAGGTGAGATCGGCGTTGGCCACCACATAACCCCGTTCGCCGATCAAAGAAATCGCGGCGCGCACGAAGTTTGCGCTCGCCGCGCCGCGCCAACGCGGATCGGAGTCCGGGAAATGTTGGCCGATGTCACCGAGCCCGGCCGCACCGAGCAAGGCATCGCACAACGCGTGCAACAACACGTCGCCGTCGGAATGCGCGAGCACGCCGTGCGTGTGCGCGATACGCACCCCACCCAACATGACGTGATCGCCCGGCCCGAAAGCATGCACGTCGAATCCCGAACCGATCCGCATCAGCGTTCTCCCGAAAATTCCGTCGACTCGAGGATCTGCGCCGCCAAGGCGAAATCCGCCGGCGTCGTCACCTTGAGGTTGGTGGCTTCACCGGCGACGAGTCGCGGCGCACCACCCGCCCACTCGATCGCCTGTGCTTCGTCGGTCGGCGTGCGGCCCGCGATGCGCGCCGCCGCGAGGGCCGCATGCAACGCACCCAGTCGAAACATTTGCGGCGTCAACGCCCGCCACAAAGATTCGCGCGGCACCGTCGCCGACACCCGCACGCCGTGCTCGTGCGCTTCACCGCGCTTCAAAGTATCGGCGAGCGGCACGGCGAGCAGACCACCGTCGAGCGGCGAGCCGGTGGCGTGTCGCGCCACCGTGTTGCGCAAGGCCAAGATTTCGCCGGGCGTCACACAAGGGCGCGCTGCATCGTGTACCAACACCCAAGCCTGCTCGGCGACGCCGCTGGCACGCAGCGCATCGAGCGCGGCGAACACCGAATCGGCGCGCTCGGCGCCACCGTGCACCGCGCGCACGCGTGCACCGAGTCGCGCCTGCACGCCCGCCCAATGCATATCGTCGGCCGCTACGGCGACCACCGCGGCGGCACAGGCCGCATCGGCGAGAAACGGCTGCAACGACCACTCGAGCATGCTGCGCTGTCGCAGCGGGAGATATTGTTTGGGTAGTTCGCTGCCGAATCTTTGGCCGCGACCCGCCGCCGGCACGACCAGCCAATACTGGCCGGCGTTCACGGGCAACTCAGCGTTGCGCCGTGCGCGTGCGGTCGGACTTCGCCGCTCCGGAGGCGCCCGGTTCCGACGTCCTGCGCGGCACGACTTGATAGAAGGATTCGGACGGCGCGACCATGCCGGGAGGCGCCCGGTTCCGACGTCCTGCGCGGCACGACTTGATAGAAGGATTCGGACGGCGCGACCATGCCGAGCTCGCTGCGCGCGCGCTCTTCGATCGCCGAAGTGCCGCTCTTGAGGTCCGCGACTTCCGCCGCGAGTTGCTCGTTACGACGTTTGAGTTCGCCGTTGGTCGCTTGTTGTTGGGCGATCGACGATCGCAGTCGCATCACCTCGCCGACCCCGTCGTCGGACAACCAGAGCCGGTACTGCAGCAGCACCGTCAGGACGATCAACGCTCCGGCAAAGGATTTCAACATGATGCGTGCGAAGATTAAACCGTAACCGCGCCGAAATCAAAGCCCACGCCGACCTCGGAGCGCCTCAGGCGACGCGCACCGGGAACGCATCGCGTCCGGCGTATCGCACTTTGCCGCCGAGTTCTTCTTCGATCCGCAGCAATTGATTGTATTTGGCGATACGATCCGATCGCGACATTGAACCGGTCTTGATTTGCGTGGCCGAGGTCGCCACGGCGATATCGGCGATCGTCGTGTCTTCGGTTTCACCCGAACGATGTGAAATGACCGCGGAATATCCGGCGCCGGTCGCCATCTCGATCGCTTCGAGCGTCTCGGTCAGCGTACCGATCTGATTGACCTTGATGAGGATCGAGTTCGCGATTCCTTTGCGAATGCCGTCGGCGAGGATCTTGGTGTTGGTGACGAAGAGATCGTCGCCGACGAGTTGCGTGCGCTGCCCGAGCAACTTCGTCAGTCCCGCCCAACCGTCCCAGTCACCCTCAGCCATGCCGTCTTCGATGGTGATGATCGGATATTTCGCGACCAGCTTGCCGAGATACTGACCGAACGCCGCGGCGGTGAACGAGCGACCCTCGCCGTGCAGTTCGTAGCGCCCTTTGCGGAAGAATTCCGAGCTCGCGACGTCGAGACCCAAATAAATGTCGCGGCCCGGGCGATAGCCCGCCTTTTCGATCGCCTGCAACAACAGTTTGAGCGCCGCTTCGTTCGACGCGAGGTCGGGCGCGAAGCCACCCTCGTCACCGACCGCCGTGGTGAGCTTTTTGCCTTTCAAAATACCTTTGAGGGTGTGGAACACCTCGGCGCCCTGCTGCAAGGCCTGCGAAAAACTCTTGGCGCCGACCGGCAGAATCATGAACTCCTGCACGTCGAGGCTGTTATCGGCATGCGCACCGCCGTTGATGACGTTCATCATCGGCACCGGCATCACGGGCTTGCGCCCCTGGGCGAGATAGCGCCACAGCGCCATGTCGGCGTCCTGCGCGGCCGCGTGCGCCGTCGCGAGCGACACGGCGAGCAGTGCGTTCGCGCCGAGACGACTTTTGTTCTCGGTGCCGTCGAGCGCGATCAAACGCGCGTCGATCTCCGCTTGCGCACGTGCGTCGCGACCCACGAGTGCTTTGCGAATCGTCGTGTTGACGTTATTGACCGCCTTCAAAACACCTTTGCCGAGATAGCGCTTACGGTCGCCGTCTCGCAATTCGACCGCTTCGCGCGTACCGGTCGATGCACCGGAAGGCACGGCCGCCCGACCGACGGCCCCACTCGCGAGCACCACGTCCGCCTCAACGGTCGGATTGCCACGCGAGTCGATGATTTCGCGGGCGACGATCAATTTTATGCGGCTCATACGTGGTCTTCCTCGAAGGGGCTGGATTTGGCGGCACGGTCGAGTTCGACCAACGTTGCGAGCAGCGACGGCATGCGTGCGAGCGGCCACGCGTTCGGGCCGTCCGATAACGCTTTGCTCGGCTCGGGATGGGTTTCCATGAAAAGGCCAGCGACGCCCGCGGCGACGGCAGCGCGCGCGAGCACCGGCACGAATTCGCGCTGCCCACCCGAGGATGCGCCTTGTCCGCCCGGCAACTGCACCGAATGCGTAGCGTCGAACACCACCGGGCAACCGGTCTTGCGCATCACCGCGAGGCTGCGCATGTCGGAAACTAAGTTGTTGTACCCGAAACTGAACCCGCGCTCGCACACCATGATGTCGGAATTACCGGTCGAACGCGCTTTATCGACCACGTTCTGCATTTCCCACGGCGAGAGGAACTGGCCTTTTTTGATGTTGACCGGCTTGCCCTGCGAGGCCGCCGCAATGATGAAATTTGTTTGCCGACAAAGAAAAGCCGGCGTCTGCAACACGTCGACCACCGCTGCCACTTCGGCGAGCGGTGTGTCCTCATGCACGTCGGTGAGCACGGGCACGGCGAACTTTTGACGGACGTCGGCGAGCACTTTGAGTCCGGCTTCCAGCCCCGGTCCGCGGAAACTCGCGCGCGACGAGCGATTGGCTTTGTCGAACGAGGCTTTGAAAACGTATGGCACGCCGAGCGGTCGCGTGATCTCGAGCATGCGACCCGCCACCTCTTCGCACAGCATCGCACTTTCGATCACGCAAGGACCGGCGATGAGAAACAGTGGTGCACGTGCACCGACCTCGACACCAGAGAGCTTCATGCGCGGACTCCTGCGCTGCGCGCCGGTGCGTGTACCGCGGACAAGCGCGCCGCATTGGCGGCGGCCGCGGCGGCGATGAACCCGCTGAAGAGCGGATGCCCGTCGCGCGGATTGGAAGTGAACTCGGGGTGGAACTGCGTCGCCACGAACCACGGATGCGACGGCAACTCGACGATTTCGACCAGTTCGTCCGGCGACATTCCGGAGAACACGAGACCGCCGGCGCGATAACGGTCGAGATAGCCGTTGTTGAATTCGTAGCGATGTCGATGCCGCTCGCGGATCACGTCGCGCCCGTAGATTTCGCGCGCCCGACTGCCCGCGAGCAAGCGCACGTCCTGACCGCCGAGACGCATCGTGCCGCCTTTGTCGGAGGCGTCGCTGCGCGACTGCGCACCGCGCGCCGCATCCTGCCACTCGGTGATGAGCGCGATCACCGGATGCGCGGTCGCCGGATTGAATTCGGTACTGGTCGCACCATCGAGCCCGAGTACGTGCCGCCCGTATTCGATCACCGCGAGCTGCATCCCCAAACAAATGCCGAGATACGGAATGCCGTGCTCGCGCGCATAACGCACGGCGCGAATCTTGCCTTCGATGCCACGCTCACCGAAACCACCGGGGACGAGAATCGCATCCATGCCCTCGAGCATCGCGGTGCCACGCTCCTCGAGATCGGTCGACTCTATGAAATGGATGTTGACGCGCGTACGAGTCTTGACTCCGGCGTGCGTCAAGGCCTCGTTCAAAGAAATGTACGAGTCGCGGTTCTGCACGTATTTACCGACCATCGCGATGTGCGCTTCGCGCGCCGGATGAGTCTTCGCCTCAACCACCGCTTCCCACTCGGAAAGATCGGCGACTTTCGCCACGTCATCGAGTCGCAATTTTTCGACCACGATGTCGTCGAGGCCCTGCGCATGCAGCAACATCGGAATTTTGTAGATGTCGTCGGCGTCGATCGCAGAGATCACCGCGCGCTCTTCGACGTTAGTGAACAAGGCGATCTTGCGGCGGTGCTCGGGCGGCAGCGGATGCTGCGCGCGACAGAGCAAAACGTCGGGCTGGATACCGATGCCGCGCAATTCTTTGACCGAGTGTTGCGTCGGCTTGGTTTTGATTTCGCTACCACCGCCGACCACCGGCACTAACGTGAGGTGCATGAAGATCGCGCGATTGCGCCCGACCTCAATGCCGATCTGACGAATCGCCTCGAGGAATGGCAACGACTCGATGTCACCGACCGTGCCGCCGACCTCGACCATGCACACGTCCGCATCGGCCGCGCCCAACATGATGCGCCGCTTGATCTCGTCGGTGATGTGCGGGATCACCTGCACGGTCGCGCCGAGATAATCGCCGCGACGTTCTTTGGCGATCACGCTCTCGTAGATGCGGCCGGTGGTGAAATTGCTGTGCCGACCGGTGACGGTGCGCACGAAACGCTCGTAATGACCGAGATCGAGGTCGGACTCGGTGCCGTCGTCGGTGACGAACACCTCGCCGTGCTGGAAGGGGCTCATCGTCCCGGGGTCGACGTTGATGTAGGGGTCGAGTTTGACCATCGCGATCTTGAGACCGCGCGCCTCGAGGATTGCTGCCAAAGAAGCCGAGGCGATGCCCTTCCCCAACGAGGAAACGACACCGCCCGTGACAAATACGAAACGAGGCATTGTGACCGCCGCTGCTGATGAACCACCGTCAAAATACGGTGGAACGACGGGACGTCAGTCTAGCGAATCGACCCCGCTCCCGTCCACTCGAGTCTTAGTCGTCGACGCGTCGTCGCGGTCGCACGCAGCGTCGCGGCGATCGACCAATCGCCGACCGCGAGCACGCTTTTGGCACTACAAATCAAGGGCACGTCGTCGCGTCGCCACGGCAAAACACCCGCGGCGCGCAGCACTTCTTTCAAGCGTTGCCGATGCTGGCCGGGTTCGAGCGCGATGCGTTCGCCCGACGCACGAAAGCGCACCACGAGCCGCGCCGGCAAGCGTGCGGCACGTCGAGGTGCGAGCCGCAAGCGTCCGCGTCCGGCACCGAGGTCTAGGCTGCGATGGCGCTGCCAATCCCATCCCAACCGATCGGCTGCGGCCACCGCTGGCCGCGGGCGCTCGCAGTACAAATTGCCCCGATAGCGTCGCACCCGGCCGCCCGGCCACTCCACCTGCGGCGTCGCATCCGCGCGCGCCGCGGCGAGCTCGTGACGCACGCGCTCAAGATGCACCGCATCCGGCATGCTCGCGCCGCAACCGGCGATCCAGTTGCGCAACGCGTTGCGTTGTCGCGCCGGACTCAATTCGGCGAGCCGTGCAAGCGACACCACGCCCTGCGGCGCAATCTGCAGCACATCGGCCGTCGCGCGTTCGTCGAGCAGCTCGCGCGCCTCGGCTAAATGCGCGGCGCTGCGCGAGGCGACGCGCGCAGCCGCCGGCCACCGCGCGCGTAGCAGCGGCACGATCCGACGTCGGACGTAATTACGATCGAAGCGTTCGTCGACGTTGCTGTCGTCCTCGACCGTCGCCGTGCCGCTCGCCTGCACGAACGCTGCCAGTGTCGCGCGCGATTGCGTCAACAACGGCCGCAGCAACCAACCGCGACCGAGCGGGGCGCGCGTCGGCATCGCGGCGAGGCCCGCGACGCCCGCGCCGCGCATCCACTGCAGCAGCATGGTCTCGAGTTGAGCGCGCAAAGCCACCTCGAATGCGGCGTAACGCACGCGCCGCGCTTCGGCTTCTAGCGAAGTGCCTTTGGTGCGCGGCACCTCGACGTGCCGCACGCTGAGCGACACACCGTGCGCACGACACAAGCGACGGCAGTGGCGCGCCCAGACATCGGCCTCCGGTCGTAAGTGGTGATGGACGTGCAACGCACGCAGCGGCAATCGGCGTAACTGCGCGTCGTTACGCCGCGCTTGCTGCACGGCGAGCAATAGCGCAACCGAGTCGACACCACCGCTCAACGCGACGCACAAACCGCGCAGGGGTCGCTCGGCGTGCAGCGCGCGCAACCGCGCCGAGAGCGCGGCGACCAGCGGTTGCTTCACGCCTCGGAGTAGACGCCGAAGCCGGCGATGCGACGCGCGCGTTCTTCGAGCAGGCTGCCCGGCGACTTCGCACGCAACGCCGCAAGATGGCGCGCGATCGCCGCGCCGACGCTGGCCGCGATCACCGTCGGCGCTCGATGCGCGCCACCGAGCGGCTCGAGGATCACCTCGTCGATGAGTCCGAGGCGCTGCAAGCGATCGGCCGTGAGCCCCATCGCATCGGCCGCCACTTCTTTTTTGTCGGCGCTCTTCCAAAGAATCGAGGCGCAGCCCTCGGGCGAGATGACCGAGTAGGTGCTGAACTGCAACATCAAAAGTCGATCGCAGACGCCGATCGCCAGCGCGCCACCCGAGCCGCCCTCACCGATCACGACCGTGACAATGGGCACGCGCAACTTCGCCATCTCGAACAAATTACGCGCGATCGCCTCGCTCTGACCGCGCTCTTCGGAGCCCACACCGGGATAGGCACCCGGCGTGTCGATGAAGGTCACAAGCGGTAACCCGAAACGCTCCGCGGTGCGCATCAAGCGCAACGCTTTGCGATAGCCCTCGGGTCGCGGCATACCGTAATTACGTCGCACCCGCTCTTTGGTGTCGCGGCCTTTCTGATGGCCGATCACCATCACGGCTTCGCCTTCGATGCGCGCCAAGCCGCCGATCAACGCGGGGTCGTCGGCGTACATGCGATCGCCGTGCATCTCTTGAAAGTCGGTAAACGCGGTGGCGAGATAGTCGAGCGAGTACGGGCGTTGCGGATGTCGCGCGAGTTGCGTGATCTGCCACGGACTCAAGTTCGAAAAAATGTTGCGCGTGAGCTGCTTGGCCTTGTTCTCGAGCCGCGCGATTTCCGCTTGGATGTTCGCGCCATCACCCGCTTTGACGTGGCGCAACTCTTCGATCTTCGCCTCGAGCTCGGCGATCGGCTGTTCGAAATCGAGAAAATTAATGGCCATACGGCCGAGGTTACGGCCCTACACCCGCGCTTTCAACCCGGCGCGCCGAACGCGCTGCCGGTGAGCCCCGGCGGCGGCCCGTAGACCACGCGCAACTGCTCGGCACCGACGAGCCGCTCGAGCGCCTCGAGCAGTTCGCGACTCGCACGCACGCGCCAGGCATCACCGAGTTCGAGCGCCGCACTCGCCTGCTCACCCGCGTAACGTATACCGACCGCGCACGGCCCGCCGCGATGCGGCGCGAGCAACGCCGCGAGTTGTTCGAGACGCGCCGACTGCGAGGCCGCATCACCACGCGGCCAGATGAGCACGATACGCAGCGCTTGTTGTTCGCGCGCACGATCGAGCGGCGTCACTTGCCGCGCGGCCAGTCGCCACGAGTCACTGAATTCGTCGAATCGTAACTGACCCTCGATGAGCACTAGGGCATCCTTGGCGACGAGTTCGCGAAATCTTTGATAGACCTCGTCGAAGAACGTGACTTCCATCCGCCCGGTGCGATCGTCGAGTACGATCGAATTGCGATTACCGCGCTTGCGCAGCTCGTGCACGTAGCCAGCGATCGTCGCCGCGCGACCACCGAAGAAACCGCGCTCGGGCGAGCCGCCGGCCGGCCGATCGCTGATGAGATCGGCGATGCGTCCCGTGACGAAGCGCGCGAGATCTTTTTCATAGGCACTGATCGGATGCCCGGTCAGATACAAGCCGAGCGTTTCGCGCTCGCCAGCGAGCCGCTGCGATTCGCTCCACTCCGGCAGTTCGGCGACTGCATGCAACGGCGGACCCGCCTGCGCATCACCCGCCGCCAAACCGAAAAGATCGTTCTGGCCCGTCTCGACGGCGCGTGTCGCCTGCTCGCCGAGTTTCATCGCCGCTTCGAGTCGCGCCAGCGAGGTCGCACGGTTCACGCCCAGCGAATCGAGGCTGCCCGAGCGGATCAAGGCTTCGAGCACCCGTCGATTGATACGATTGAGATCGAGTCGACTACAAAGATTTTCGATGCTGGTGTAGGGCCCGTTCGCCGCGCGTTCTTCGGTGAGCGCTTCGACGGCGGCGCGTCCGACGCCCTTGATCGCACCGAGCCCGTAACGCACCTGCTCGGGGCCCGCGACCACGAATTCGTACTCCGAAGCGTTGACGTCGGGCGGCAACACGGCCAGTCCCATCCGATCGCATTCGTCTTTGAGCGTGACGACCTTGTCGGTGTTGTCACGATCCGCCGACAACACCGCGGCCATGAAGGCCTCGGGGTGATGCGCTTTCAGATAAGCGGTTTGATAAGACAGCAACGCATAGGCGGCCGAGTGCGATTTATTGAAACCGTAACCGGCGAATTTTTCGATCAAGTCGAAGATTTGGCCGGCCTGCTGCTCGGGCACGCCGTTCGCCTTGGCGCCGTCGACGAACACGCTGCGCTGCTTGGCCATCTCCTCGGGCTTTTTCTTGCCCATCGCACGCCGCAGCAGATCGGCACCGCCGAGTGTGTAACCCGACAACACCTGCGCGATCTGCATCACCTGCTCTTGATAGAGGATGACGCCGTAGGTCGGCTTCAAAACAGTTTCGAGACTCGGGTGCAGGTAGTCGATCGCACCTTCGATGCGCCCATGTTTGCGGTTGATGAAGTCGTCGACCATGCCCGACTGCAGCGGGCCAGGGCGGAACAGTGCGACCAAGGCAACGATATCTTCGAAAGTATCGGGCTGTAGCCGCCGCACGAGATCTTTCATACCCCGTGATTCGAGCTGGAATACCGCAGTCGTGCTACAGGCTTTCAAAAGTTCGAACGTCTTGGCGTCGTCCATCGGCAAGGTCGCGATGTCGAGCGGCGTTTCGCCGCGCGTCGCACGCACGCGATTGATCGTGCGCACGGCATGCTCGATCACCGTCAACGTACGCAAGCCGAGGAAGTCGAACTTCACGAGGCCGGCGGCTTCGACGTCGTCTTTGTCGAATTGGGTGACGACGTTGGTACCGCCCTCTTCGCAATAGAGCGGCGCGAAATCCTCGATCACCGACGGTGCAATCACGACCCCGCCGGCGTGCTTACCCGCATTGCGCGTCAAGCCTTCCAAAGACTTCGCAAGATCGATGAGATTTTTGATCTCTTCGTCGTCTTTGTAGAGTTTGCGTAGCTCCGGCTCCTTCTCGAGCGCCGAATCGAGCGTGATGTCGAGCTCGAACGGAATGAGTTTGGCGATCCGATCGACGTAGCCATAACCGAGTCCGAGTACCCGCCCGGCATCGCGCACCACGGCCTTCGCGGCCATGGTGCCGTAGGTGATGATCTGCGAGACCCGTTTGCGCCCGTATTTTTCCGCGACGTATTCGATCACCCGATCGCGTCCGTCCATACAGAAGTCGACGTCGAAGTCGGGCATCGACACGCGCTCGGGATTCAAAAAGCGCTCGAACAGTAAGTCGTATTTCAAAGGATCGATGTCAGTGATGCGCAGCACGTACGCAACCAATGAACCCGCACCGGAACCGCGCCCCGGACCCACCGGCACGCCGTTGTCGCGCGCCCAGCGGATGAAATCCGCGACGATCAAAAAATAGCCTGCGAAGCCCATGTTGCAAATCGTCTCGAGCTCGCTCGCGAGCCGCGACTCGTACGGCAGCCGTTCGACGGGCTCGCGCGCGAGTCGCAGTTCGAGTCCGCGCTGCGCCTCCGCGCGCAGGAATTTTTCGGCGGTCGAGCCTTTAGGCACCGGATACGCGGGCAAACGGCTCTCGCCGAGTCGCAGCACGAGGCTGCAGCGACGGGCGATCTCGAGCGTGTTGGCGAGCGCCTCCGGTATGTCGGCGAACAACTCCGCCATTTCCTCGGCGCTACGCAAATATTGTTGGACCGTGTAGCGACGCGGCCTCGCGGCATCGCCGAGCTGCGCGCCCTCGTGAATGCAGACGCGCGCCTCGTGCGCCTCGAAATCTTCGGCTGCCAAAAAACGTACGTCGTTGGTCGCAACGACCGGCACGCCGTGACGGGCCGCCAGCGCAAGCGTCGCCGCAATCGCCGTCTCCTCGCCCGTCCGGCCCAAGCGCTGCAGTTCCAAATAATAGCGATCGCCGAACAACGCGAGCCAATGTGCGAGATGACGCTCGGCCTCGCCCGCTTTGCCACTCGCGAGCGCCCGGCCGACGTCACCGTCGCCAGCGCAGGAGAGCGCGATCAGACCACTCGTGCTCTCGCGCGTGAGCCAAGCACGCTCGACCCGCGGCACACCGCGCTGCTGACCTTCGAGATACGCACGACTGACGAGCCCGGTGAGATTGCGATAGCCCGCCTCGTTCATGCACAGCAGCGACAGCCGCGACGGCTCGCTGCGCTCACCCGCCTCGGCGACCAACAGATCGACACCGATCAGCGGCTTGACGCCGTGCTCAAGCGCCTTGCGATAGAACTTCACCATCGCGAACAAATTATTTTGGTCGGTGACCGCGACCGCGGGCATATCAAGCTCGGCGACTCGGGTGACGAGTTCCGGGATTCGCACCACGCTATCGCGCAGCGAATACTCGGTATGCAGCCGCAAATGGACGAAGGCGCTCACGCCCGCGATTTTACCGGTCCGAAACTCCGCCGGTGCACGGCCGAGACGCCGTGCGCGTCGAGCGCCGCCAAGTGCCGCGCCGTGGGATAGCCTTTGTGGATCGCGAATCCATATGCAGGAAAGCGCGTATCCAATTGTTCCATCACGTGATCGCGCAAGGTTTTAGCGAGAATACTGGCGGCACCGATGGCCGCGCGGCTGGCATCGCCCTTCACCACGGCCTCGGCCTGCACCAGTCCTTCGATGCCCTCGAGCCGGGGCAAGCGGTTACCGTCCACCTCGAGGTGGGTCGGGCGCAAGGCGAGCCCGACGATCGCGCGCCGCATGGCCAATAGGGTCGCCTGCAAAATATTGATCGCATCGATCTCGGCGGCACTCGCGATGCCGATCGCGTAGGCACTCGCCCGCTCGCGAATGCAGCGTGCGAGTCGGCGTCGCTCGGCTTCCGACAAGGTCTTGGAGTCGGCGAGTCCTTCGATCGGCCGCGCCGGATCGAGAATCACCGCCGCGGCCACCACCGGACCTGCGAGCGGTCCGCGACCGGCCTCATCGACTCCGGCGATGCGCATGCTCAACGCGACTCGCCGAGCAACTCGACCACCGCTGCCGCCGCGAGAGCGGCGCCGTTACAGCGCAGCTGCGCGTGCACCGCGGCGAATTCCGCACGCAGCCGCGCGAGTTCTTGCGCCTGCGGCGAGTCGGTGGGCGCACGCGCGGCGGTTAGCCAATGCAACAGCGCACCGCCGAGCGCGTCGGCGCGCACGTCGGCCTGAAAAAACTCCGGCACCGCACGGCGTCCGACCAATAAATTCGCTTGCGCGAAGTGTGCAACTTTCACCAGCCCGAGTCGTCGCAGCAAGAATGCCGTGACGGGTGCGAGTTTGTACGCGACCACCATCGGTCGTTGCGTGAGCAAAGTTTCGAGCGTCGCCGTGCCGGAGGCCACCAACACCACGTCGGCCGCCGCGAGCACCGCGCGTGATTTGCCATCCTCGATCTGCACCGGCACCGCGGGCGCGGCCGCGCGCCACGCCGCCTCGAAACTCACACGCGTCGCCGCGGTGGTCATTGGCGCGACGAACCGGACGTCGGCACGACGCTCGAACAGCCAACGCGCCGCGGCGGCGAACGGCAGCGCGAGCCGCGACACTTCACCGATGCGCGAGCCGGGTAACACGGCGATCACTTCCGCATCCGCGGCAAGACCGAGTGCTGCGCGTGCGGCGGCGCGATCCGGTTGCAGGGGAAATTGATCGGCGAGCGGATGACCGACGAAGCGCGCCTCGACGCCGTGCGCGGCATAGAACGCCGGCTCGAACGGCAACAAACAAAGAATTCGATCGCAGGCGCGTGCGATGTCGTGGACACGACTCTGACGCCACGCCCACACCTGCGGGCTCACGTACTGCACGGTGCGCACACCGGCAGCTTTCAACCGGCGTGCGAGACCGAGGTTGAACTCGGGCGCGTCGATACCGATGAAGACGTCGGGTCGGCGCGCGAGCAAGTCGCGCGTCACGCGGCTGCGCAACGACCACAAACGACGCAAATGGCGCACTATTTCGGCGAGCCCCATCACCGCGAGTTCGTCGCTGGAAGCCAGTACTTCGCAGCCGGCGGCGCGCATCCGCGGACCGGCGATCGCGACGAACCGTGCGTTCGGCAGGCGCGCGCGTAACGCCTCGATCAGGGCCGCGCCGAGATTGTCACCCGAGGCCTCGCCCGCCACCAATGCGATGAGCGGACCGTCGGCCATCGGACTCAGCGCACGAGACTGCGGGTCGAACGCCCGATGAAATCCACCATCGCCGCAACCTCTGGCTGCGTCGCCGCCGACTCGCGCAAACGCTCGAGCGCCGTCTCGAGCGGCAACTCGGAGCGATATAGCGTGCGAAACGCACTTTTGACGTTACGCACTTGCTCGGGCGTGAAGCCGCGTCGCGACAGACCCGTCGCATTAACCGAATGCGGCTCGGCCGGTTGCCCGACCGCCATCACGTAGGGCGGCACGTCGCGCGTCACTGCGGTGTTGTTGGCAATGAAGGCGTGCGCACCGATTTTGCAAAACTGATGCACCGCCGACAAACCGCCCATGATCACGTGATCACCGATTTCGACATGCCCGGCGAGCGTCGCGACGTTCGCCATCACCACGTGATTGCCGATCCGACAATCGTGGGCGACGTGCGTGTACGCCATGAACAAATTATCGTGCCCGATACGCGTGACGCCCTCGTCGTGCGTCGTGCCGCGATTGACGGTGACGTACTCACGAAAGACGTTGCGATCGCCGATCTCGAGTCGCGTCGGCTCACCGGCGTATTTTTTGTCCTGCGGTGCATCGCCGATCGAGGCGAACTGAAATATTTGATTATTCGCACCGAGTCGCGTCCAGCCGGTGACGACGGAGTGCGGACCGATACGACAACCCGGTCCGATCTCGACGTGGGCGCCGATGATCGCGTACGGCCCGACCACGACATCCGGCGCGAGCTTCGCGCCCGGCTCGATCACGGCACGTGGGTCGATGCTCATGACACCCCCGTGTACTTGCCCGTCTCGGGTGCGACCATCAACTCAGCCGATGCGACTTCCGCATCATCGACCAACGCGACCGCCGAAAATTTCCAGATACCACGCATCGTGCGCTCGAGTTTTGCGGTCAGCACGAGTTGATCGCCGGGCTCGACGGGCTTACGAAATCGCGCCTTGTCGATACCGACGAAATAGAACCGAGTCTCCGCATCCGGCACCACGCCCGCGGTGACGAACGCGAGTATTCCCGCCGCCTGCGCCAGCGCCTCGATGATGATGACGCCCGGCATCACCGGCCGATAGGGAAAATGCCCGGGAAAAAATGGTTCGTTGTAAGTGACGTTCTTGATGGCGCGGATGCTCTCGCCCTTGTGACATTCGAGCACGCGATCGACCAAGAGGAACGGATAGCGATGCGGCAACTGCTTGAGGATCGCGTTGATGTCTAGTTGTATGGGATCGCTCACTCTGCTTGCTCTCCGTCGTTACTCTGTCGATCGAGTTTCGCTACACGTCGACTCAAAGAATCGATGCGCTTCAAGCGCCCGACCACCTTACGCCAATCCGCCGCCTTCTCCACCGGAATACCGCTCGAATAAACGCCCGACGCGTCGATGTCGCTCACCACCAGCGCAAAGCCCGTGAGCGCGACATCGTCGCAAATTTTGAGGTGTCCGGCGATGCCGACGCCACCACCCAACTGACACCGCGCACCGATGTGCGAACTGCCGGCGATGCCGACGCAGCCGGCAATCGCCGTGTGTGGGCCGATCGTGCAGTTGTGACCGATCTGCACGAGGTTGTCTATTTTGACGCCCGCGCCGATCACGGTGTCGTCGAGTGCACCGCGATCGATGGTGGTATTCGCACCGATTTCGACGTCGTCACCGATGCGCAGGCCACCGATCTGCGGCACGTGCAACCATGCCTCTCCGTCGCGCGCAAACCCGAATCCCTCTGCGCCGAGCACCGCGCCAGGATGCACCAGCACGCGCGCACCGATCACAACGCGCTCGAGTATGGTCACGCGTGCGACGAGCCGCGTATCGTCACCGATCGTCGTCTCTGCGCCGACGATGCTGCCTGCGCCGACGACGCAACGCGCACCGATGCGCGCACGCGCACCGATCACGGTCTGCGGACCGACATGTGCGCTCGGGTCAATCACCGCGGTCGGATCAACCACCGCAGAGGCGTGGACGCCCGCGGGTGCAGTCGGCACCGGATGCAGCATCGCTGCGATGCGCGCGAACGTCGCGTGCGGGTTGGCGGCGATCAAGGCGTCGACGGGGCAAGCGGCGAGCGATTCCTCGCGCAGGATCACCGCCGCCGCACGGGTCCCGTGCAGTGCAGCAGCGAGACGTGGATTAGCGAGGAATGCGATCGCTCTCGGCGAAGCGGCTTCCAGCGTGCCGACGGTCTCGACGGCGCGCTCCGGGTCACCCCGCAGGGTGAGCCCGAAACGGACCGCCAATTCACCGAGAGTCAGAACGGCCACCGGACGTGCCGTCCGCGCGCGAGCGCCGCGCGATCAGCGCGTCGCCGGCTTCGGTGCAGCGGCTGCCGCACCCGCACCACCGCGCGCAGCGTTCAGTTGCTGCAACACGCCCGGGGTGATGTCGAGCGCTGTGCCCGCATAGATCACGCCGTCGGTCGTGAGCACGAGATCGAAATTTTGAACGCGCGCGAAATTACGCACTTCGTCGATCAGGCTGCGCTGCAACTTCGACATCTCTTCGTTGCGACGCGCATTGAAGTCGTCTTGGATTTCCGACTGACGGCGCGCGAGATCACGCTCACCGTCGCGCAGATCTTTTTCGGCGCGCGAAATTTGATCTTGCGACATGGTCGCCCGGTCTTTGGTGAGCTTGTCGCGTTTGGTTTGCAGCGTCGTCGCCTGCGCCTGCAGCTCGCGTTGCTTGGTGCCCGCGTCGTTACGCAGCGACTCGATCAACGCTTTGCCCTGCGGGCTTTCGTCCATCAATCGACCGTAGTCGACCACACCGACCTTGATTTCGGCCTGCGCCGGACCCGCCGCAACTGCGACACCCACCGCCAAAGCGGCCACCAAAGATTTAAAAGCAACCGAACGCATCACGCTCCACACCTCTCGCTGACGGTCAGAACGCCTGACCGATCGTGAACTGGAACCGCTCCGACTCGTCCGCGAAATTCACGCCATCGCCTTGGTAGAGGTTGAGCGGAACTGCGTAGCTGAAGCGGAACACGCCGAGCGGCGCAAGCCATTGCACGGCAATGCCGGCCGACTTGCGCAACTTATCATATTTGAAGCCGTAATCGACCGGCGTCACCCCGTCGGCGCCGTAGAACGTATAGCGCTTACCCGTCGAAAATACGTTGCCGATATCGTAGAACACGCTGGCGCGCGCCGAAGAGCGCCATTTTTCGGGCGTCGGGATGATGAGCTCGGCATGCGCGACGGTTTTGAGGTTGCCACCGTACGGATTGCCGTAGCTGTCCTTCGGACCGAGACGGCTTTCGCGATAGCCGCGCACCGTGTCCGGTCCACCGGCGAAGAAATTGCGGTACGGCGGCAACGCAGTGGTCTTACCCACGTCCATGCCGAAACCGATATCCGCACCGAGCGACAAGGTCCATTTGCGGAAGATCGGAATGAACTGCAGATAGTCGTAGTTCAGCGCGTAGTATTGAACGTCGCTGCCGGGAATCGTGTAACTCGCCGAGAACGAGTGGCGCATACCACGATCGGCGAACAGCGCACGGTTGCGACTGTCGTACGACCAACCGGCCACCAACTCGACGGTGTTGAACTGCGTCTTGTCGAGCACGGTCGCGGGAATCACGTAACCGCCACCGTAATCCTGCGACGGCACGTAGGTTTGACGATATTTACCGTTGCTCGTCACCCATTGACGCGCCTGCTCGGCACTGCCGAGTCCGGCGATCAAAGACGAACGCTGCGCGGAAACCCCAAGACGCAAACCCTGGAATTCGGTGATCGGGTAGCCGTAATCGACGCCCAGCGCGAGCGACTCCGACGAAAAATCGGACGAGGCCGACACGAACTGCGTTTGCTTGCGATAGGTGAACGACAGCGTACGCGCCACACCGTCGATGTTCGTGTACGGATTGGTGTGCGAGAGACCGTAAATTTTTTGGTATCGACCGGTGTTCAGATCGACCGAGATGCGTTCGCCGGAGCCGCGGAAGTTACTGTCGACGTAGTTGCCGTTGAGCATGAACGACTGCGACTGCGAATAGCCGATGCCGCCACCGAGCTGCGCCGAGGGACCTTCTTTGATCTTGAACTCGACGTCGACGAGATCGGCGGTGCCGGGCACGGGCTTGTTCTCGGTCTCGACTTTTTCGATGAACGGCAGACGCTCGAGGCGTTGCTTGGAGCGCTCTACGAGTGCGTTCGAGAGCCAGCCACCTTCGAGCTGCCGCATTTCGCGCCGCAGCACTTCGTCATTGATCTTGGTGACGTTGTTGAAGACGATGTGGCGCACGTAAACCCGATTACCCGGGTCGACGAAGAACGTGAGCGAAACTTCTTTTTTGTTCTCGTCGGCGGTCGGCACCGGATCGACCTTCGCGAATGCATAACCGTCGAGACCGAGTCGGTTTTGAATCAACTCCTGCGTCGCGGTGATCTGCTTCTTGGAATAAGTCTCACCCGGCTTCACCAGCAGATAGTTTTTGAGTTCCTCTTCCGGAACGACGAAAGTGCCAGCGAGCTTCACGCCGCTCACTTTGAAAACCTGCCCTTCGTTGACGTTGACGGTAATGAAGATGTCTTCTTTCTCGGGCGCGATCGCCACCTGCGTCGACTCGATGTCGAAATTCGCGTAACCACGGTCCATGTAGAACGAACGCAGTTTTTCGAGATCGCCCTGCAACGATTCACGCGAGTAACGATCGTCCTGCTTGTACCAAGACAACCAGTTCGGCAGTTTCAGCTCGAAGCTTTCGATCACCTGTTTGTCGGGAAACGTTTTATTGCCGACAACGTTGATTTGGCGAATCTTCGCCCGCTTGCCTTCTTTGATGTCGATGTCGATCTTGACGCGGTTGTCGGGCAACTCTTCGACTTTCGCGTCGATCCGGACGCCGTACTTACCGCGGCTGAAATATTGATCGGTGAGGTACTGCTTGACGTCTTCGAGCACCGAGCGATCGAAGGTCTTGCCGGCGGCGAGACCGACGTTGCGCAAACTCTTGCTCAAGTCCTCGGTTTTGATGTCTTTGTTACCCTTGATCTCGAAGCTCTCGATCGACGGTCGTTCGAGCACCGCGACGATCAACGTGCCGCCGTCACGACGCAACTCGACGTCACGGAAAAAACCGGTGTCGTACAACGCGCGGATCGCCTCGCGCACTCGTTGCGGTGTCAAGCGATCGCCAATGTTGACGGGCAGATAGTTATAGACCGTGCCCTCGGACACGCGCTGCAAACCTTCGACGCGAATGTTGTCGACCCGCATCTCGGGGACGCTCTGCTCGGCTTGCGCGAACGCAACCGACGAAAGTTGCGGCGCGAGCGGGCAAGCGGCGAGCACGAAAGCGGCGATCTTCGATGAACGTTGCAAGCGATGACCTCGACTTCAACCGAATTGGCGTGCCACGTCGTTGAACAACGCGACACCCATCAATAACAACAACAGCAACAGCCCGACCTGCTGCCCCGCCGCCTGCACGGCGTCGGAGAGCGGCGATCCTTTGATCCATTCGGCGAGCTGATACAGGATTTGCCCGCCATCTAGGATCGGGATCGGCAACAAGTTTAAGAAGCCGAGGCTCAGCGAAATGACCACCAGAAAGCCTAAGAACTCGGCGATGCCGGTGCTCGCCGACTGACCGGCGTATTCGGCGATCGCGAGCGGGCCGGAGAGGTTTTTGAGTGACATTTGTCCGGTGACCATGCGCAGCAACATGCGCGCCTGCATCACGCTCATGTCCCAAGCGCGCAGCACCGACACACCGGCGGCTTCGAAAAAGCCGAAGCTGCGCTGACGAATCATGTCGGCGGGCCATGCGGGCGGCGGCGGCGTTTCGATGCGCATGCGACCACGCTCACGCCCTTGTACGAGTTCGGCTTGGGTGTGCACGGAGGTTTGCGCCGTCACGCCTGCGCGTTCGTAGTCGATGCGCACGTCGCGATTCGGACGATCGGCAATCAGCTCCGCAAGCGCCGGAAAATCGGCGACCGGCTGACCGTCGACGGCGGTGATGCGATCACCGGCCCGTAAACCCGCTTGCGCAGCGGGGCCGCCCTCGACAAGACGGCCGATCAGTGCCGGCATCGGCGGCGACCAAAAACGAAAACCGAGCCCGGGCAGCAGTGCGGCCGGCTCGGTGAGCGAGCGACGCACGTCGGCATCCGGCACGCTGACTTGCAAATCGATGCGCGACCCTTTGCGATCGACTTGGACGTCGGCGACGCCGTCATCGCTCATGGCGTCGATCAAAGAAAACACGACGTCGGAATGGTTCGACACCGCGCGCTCGTCGATGCGCACGATTTCGTCTTCGAAACGCAGCCCGGCACGCGCCATGATGGAGTCCGGCACGATGCGACCGACCACGGGCCGCAACTCCGGCGCGCCCGTCCACCACAACATGCCCCACAGCACGACGATCGCGAACACGAAATTCGCGAGCGGCCCAGCGATCAACACCACGATGCGCTGCCACGGCGGACGCCGCGTGAACGAACGCGCGAGCTCGGCATCGGGCACCGGACCCTCGCGCTCGTCGAGCAATTTGACGTAGCCACCCAACGGCAACGCCGCGAGCACGTATTCGGTGCGGTCGGGGCCGCCGACCCGCCGCCATAGCGCCGGGCCGAAGCCCACGGAAAATCGCAACACCTTGAAGCCGAGCTTGCGGGCGGCGTAGTAATGGCCGAACTCGTGCACCGACACGAGCAGGCTCACCGCCACCACGAAACCGACCACCTGCCACAGCAAACTCATCGCCCACTTACTCCTGCGGCCGCGCGTGACCGCGCGTCTGCGTCGGCAGCGAGGATGCTCTCAAGGTCTGCGGCCTCACCGGTCGGCGCGGCCGATAGAACGTCCTCGATGACTGCTGGAATCCCGCAAAAGTTCAAACGCCCCTCCAGGAACGCTGCGACGGCCACTTCGTTGGCGGCGTTGAGCACGGTGGGCGCGAGGCCCCCGGCTCGCCCGGCTTGCTGCGCGAGCGCAAGACAGGGGAAACGATCCATGTCGGGCGGCTCGAACTGCAGCATTCCGGCCGCCGCGAGATCGAGTGATTGTACACCGGAGTCGAGCCTTTCCGGCCAACCGAGGGCATGGGCGATCGGCGTACGCATGTCGGGCGAGCCGAGCTGGGCGAGCAGCGAGCCGTCGACGTACTCGACCAGCGAGTGCACCAGACTTTGGCGATGCACCACCACCTCCACCTGCTCGGGCGCAAGGCCGAACAAGCGGCGCGCCTCGATCACCTCGAGGCCCTTGTTCATGAGCGTGGCGGAGTCGACCGAAATCTTGCGCCCCATCACCCACTTCGGGTGGGCGCAGGCTTGCGCCGGGGTCACGGTCTCGAGTCGTGCCTGCGGCCAATCGACGAACGGCCCACCCGATGCCGTGAGCAAAATACGCCGCACACCCTGTGGTGCTCGACCCGTCTCGCTGCCCGGTGGCAAACATTGGAAGATCGCGTTGTGCTCGCTGTCGATCGGCAGCAAGGTCGCGCCGCCCTCGCGCGCCGCTGCGATCAATAAATCGCCGGCCATCACCAGCGGCTCTTTGTTCGCGATCATCAAACGCTTGCCGCTGCGCGCCGCCGCGAGCGCCGAACCGAGACCCGCCGCACCGACGATGCCCGCCATCACGTACGGCGCGTTGGTGAGCGCAGCGATTGTATCTAGCCCGGCCTCACCGACGAGCACGTGCGTCGTCAGTCCTGCATCGCGCAGCCCCTGCTCGAGACGCAGGGCGGCATCGGCGTCGACGAGCGCCGCGACCTCAGGGCGGAATTTCACGCACTGCGCGAGTAATTTTTCGACGCTCGAATGCGCCGCAAGCGCCACCACTCGAAATCTTTGAGGGTGCCGCGCGATCACGTCGAGCGTGCTCTCGCCGATCGAACCGGTCGAACCCAAAATCGCCACGCCGATCACAGCACCAACCCCGCCCGCATCAGCCCGAGCACGAAGATCGGTACACCGGCGACGAGGCTGTCGATGCGATCGAGCACCCCGCCGTGACCGGGCAGCCAACGGCCGCTGTCCTTCACGCCCGTCTGTCGCTTCAGCAAGCTTTCCGTGAGATCACCGACGATCGAGAACCCGACCGCAGCGAGCGCGAGCGGCGCGAGCCACTCGAGCGGCCAACCGAAAGCCGCCGCGCCGACCGCCGCCAACAATTGCGAGAGCAGCACACCGCCGAGCACGCCTTCCCAGGTTTTACCGGGCGACACCCGCGGCGCGAGCTTCACGCGTCCGAACAGATGCCCAAAGAAATAGGCGCCGACGTCCGCTGCCATGATCACGACCAACACGAACAACACCAGCCACGCGCCGCGCTGGTCGGCGAGGCGCAAGTAACCGAGCGCCGCACCGGTCGGTATCAGGGCGAGCACGCCGGCGAACGCGGTGAGCACCGGCGATGATTTCGCGGGCGCGAAAACGATCCATGCGAATGCCGCTAGCCACCAAATCGCGCTCGTCACCAACAGCAGGTCGAGTTCGAAGGGCGCGAGCGCACGTGGATCGAACACCAGCACGCCGAAGGCGATCATCGCGACGTACGCGATCCGCATCGGTCGCACGGTTTGCAAAAACGCCGACCACTCCCAGGCACCGACCAGCAACACGAGTGCGATCAACAATAAGGTCGCGATCGGCGGCAAGGCGAACAAGTCGAATACCAACAACACGGCGAGCGCGATCGCCGTCGGGATACGTTGCCGCAGCCCACTCGGCCGCACGACGGGATCGCTCATGCGCCACCCTTACGGGTCTGCGCACCGGTGCGCCCGAAGCGACGCTCACGCCCGGCAAAATCGGCGATCGCCGCATCCAGATCCGGTTCGCCGAAATCGGGCCAGAGCCGATCGGTGAAGTGCAGTTCCGCGTACGCGATGTTCCACAACAAAAAATTACTGATGCGGTGCTCGCCACCCGTGCGCACGAACAAATCGGGATCTGGCAAACCGGCGAGTTGCAGTTCGGCGGCGAAACTCGCCTCGTCGATCTCCTCGGTGCGCAGCGCACCGCTCGCGCAGCGCGCCGCGATACGCCGTGCCGCCTCGATCAAGTCCCAGCGGCCGCCGTAACCGACCGCTACTTGCAGTTTCAGACCGTCGTTATCGGCGGTCGCCGCCTCGGCTGCGGCGATTCGTTGTTGCAAACGCACCGCGAGCGTCTGCCGGTTGCCGATGAAGCGGAGCCGCACGCGATTGCGCTGCAGTTCCTCGAGTTCTCGATCGAGCGCCTCGACGAACAAACTCATCAAGGCTGCCACTTCGACTTCCGGACGGCGCCAATTTTCGCTGGAGAAGGCGAACAAAGTGAGCGCGCCGATGTTACGGGCCGCACAAGCGCGCACGCAGGTGCGTACGGCATCGACACCGGCGCGATGACCGACGGTGCGCGACTCGCCACGGGCCTCGGCCCAGCGGCCGTTGCCGTCCATCACGATCGCGATGTGCTGCGGTAAAGTCACGCGTGACGCGCCGGCGGGTGTCGCTTAGACCTGCATGATTTCCTTTTCTTTGGCGGCCAGATGCTGCTCGATTTCGGCGACGTATTTGTCGGTGAGCTTCTGGATGTCTTCCTGCGCCTTCTTCTCGTCGTCCTGACCGATGAGCTTTTCTTTGAGTAATTCTTTGACATCCTGCAGAACATCGCGGCGTACGTTGCGCACGGCGACGCGCGCCCCTTCCGCATCCGCACGCACGACTTTGGTGATGTCGCGGCGACGCTCTTCGGTCAGCGGCGGCAATGGCAAACGAATCACAGCGCCTGCGGTGTTCGGCGTCAGCCCCAGATCGGATTTGTAGATCGCCTTTTCCACCGACTGGATCGCACTCTTGTCCCAAGGCGTCACCACCAAAGTGCGTCCGTCCTCGACCGCCACGTTCGCGATCTGCGACAACGGTGTTTCGGTGCCGTAGTAGTCGACCTTGATGTTCTCCACCAGCGACGGGTGGGCGCGGCCGGTGCGCAACTTGCGCAGGTCCGCCTGAAACTGCTGCGCGCACTTGGCCATGCGTGCGGCGGCGTCTTTTTTGATGTCTTCGAGCATGGCGTGCTCCCGATTTTATCGATTGGTTACGACGGTACCGACGTCCTCGCCGCGCACGATGCGCACGAGATCGCCGGCATTGTTGAGATTGAATACCTGCAACGGCAAACCGTTATCGCGGCACATGACGATCGACGTCGCATCCATCACGTTCAGTCGCTCGTCGAGCACCCGGTCGAAGGTGAGGCGCGGATAGCGCGTGGCCGCGGGATTTTTGACCGGATCTTCGGAGTAAATGCCGTTGACTTTGGTGGCTTTGATCAAAAGATCGGCACCGACCTCGATCGCACGCAACGATGCGGCGGTGTCGGTGGTGAAGAACGGGCTGCCGGTGCCCGCGCCGAACAACACCACCCGACCTTTCTCGAGGTGGCGAATCGCGCGACGACGAATGTAGTCCTCGCACACTTCGTTGATGCGAATCGCCGACATCACGCGCGCATGGGTGCCCATGCTCTCGAGCGCGTCCTGCATCGCCAGACAATTCATCACGGTGGCGAGCATGCCCATGTGATCGGCCGTCACGCGATCCATACCCGCACGTGCGAGGCCCGCGCCACGAAAAATGTTGCCGCCGCCGATCACTACCGCGACCTGCACCTGCATCGCCAACAATTCTTGAATCTCGGCGGCGATGCGCCGCAGCACCAGCGGGTCGACGCCGTAGTCGGCGGCGCCCATCAACGCCTCGCCGGACAACTTCACCAATATGCGCTTGTACTTCGCGTCCGCCATGTCAATTCTCCCGAGCGCAACTGTTATATCGAAAAAAACCCCGCCGGAGCGGGGTTTTCGTTGTCTTGCATCGGTCGCTGCCGCCGCGGCTCACTTGCCGCTGCTGGCTTTGACCTGGGCCATGACCTCGCCCACGAAATCGTCCTGCTTCTTTTCGATGCCGGCGCCGACCTCGAACCGGTCATAGGCTTTCACCGTCGCATTGTGCGTCTTGAGCAGCTTTTCGATGGTTTGGTCCGGGTCCTTCACGAACGCCTGACCGAGCAGCGACTTCTCGTTGAAGGTCTTGCGGATGCGGCCCTCGACCATCTTAGCGACGATATCGGCGGGCTTACCCTCTCCGAGCGCCTTTTCCGTCTCGATCTCGCGCTCTTTCGCGAGCACGTCCGCCGGCACGTCCGCCACCGACAAATAGAGCGGCGCACTGGCCGCCACGTGCATCGCCAGATCGTGTGCGAGCGCGGCGTCGCCGCCTTCGATGGACACCAAGGCCGCGATGCGCGTGCCGTGGCGATAGGCACCGAGTTGGCCCGTGCTGGACATCACCGCGTGACGACGCACCGAAATGTTTTCGCCGATCTTGGCCACCAAGGCCCGGCGCCGCTCATCGACGGTCTCGCCGCTCGCGAGTTTCGCCGCCGCGAGCGCTTCGAGATTCGCCGGTTGCGACGCCAGCACGAGTTTCGCGACGTCCGCGCTAAACGCTTGGAAGTCGGCCTCGCGCGCGACGAAGTCGGTCTCGCAATTGATTTCCACGATCGCAGCGCTGTGACCATCGGCCGCTTTCTCGAGCGCGATCACACCTTCGGCGGCGACGCGCGCAGCTTTTTTGTCGGCTTTCGCGAGCCCCTGCTTGCGCATGAGTTCAGCAGCCGCATCGAGATCACCGTTGGTTTCAACGAGTGCTTTCTTGCACTCCATCATGCCCGCGCCCGTACGCTCGCGCAGTTGCTTGACGGCTTCGGCAGTAATGCTCATCGATCAACCCCGACGGCGCGGCGCACCGGCGCCGGCGTTGGTGCGACGGCGCGGCGCCGACGCAGAAGTGGTCGGTGCAGCGGTATCGCCGCCCGGCACGTCGACCGCGATCTCAGCGGACTCTTCATCACCCTCGGCGGGCGCAGCGACGGACGGTTGCGGCTTGCGACGCGCGGCCGGCGCGGCAGCGCCACCACGACGCGCACGCACCGGCGTCTCTTTCCTCGGCGCCCCACGGCCGCGACCCGCGCGCGGCTTCGGATTACCTTGCTCGTCGAGTTCCACGAACTCGTCTTCACCGACCGCGAGCACCGGCGCCGATTCGCGCCCCTCGAGCACCGCATCGGCGATGCCGCCCGCGTACAACTGGATCGCACGCATCGCGTCGTCGTTGCCGGGGACCAGGTAATCGACGCCATCCGGCGAGCAATTCGTATCGACGATCGCGACCACCGGGATGCCGAGCTTATTGGCTTCGTGGATCGCGATGTTTTCGTGGCCGACGTCGATCACGAAGATCACGTCCGGCAAAGATTCCATATCTTTGATGCCGCCCAAGCTACGCTCGAGTTTGTCCATTTCGCGACGCAGCATCGTGCCTTCTTTCTTACCGCGCTTATCGAGCGAACCGTTCGCCTTCATCTCGGTGAGATCGGCGAGGCGCTTGACCGATTGGCGCACGGTCTTGAAGTTGGTGAGCATGCCGCCCAACCAGCGCTGGTTCACGAACGGCATGCCGCAGCGCACCGCTTCTTTCTGGATCGGCTCGCGCGCGGAGCGCTTGGTGCCGACGAACAACACCGTGCCGCCGTCGGACACGACCCCTTTGACGAAGCGCGCCGCTTCCGTAAAGAGCGGTTGCGTCTTCTCGAGGTTGATGATGTGGATCTTGTTGCGTTCACCGAAGATGAACTCGGCCATCTTCGGGTTCCAGAAGCGGGTCTGATGTCCGAAATGGACACCCGCTTCCAGCATCTGTCGCATTGACACGCTGGACATAGTCACTCCTTGTCGGGTTAAGCCTCCGCACGTCTCGACAGTCATCCCGTCCTCCCGAAGGATCGCGGAACACCCAACTGCCGATGTAGCGACGTGCGTGTGGGTTGGTTGCGTTGCCAAAAAAGGCCGCGCTTTATACCATGCACCTCCCGTAAAAACAACGCTTTACGGGCCGTCCCCTCGCCCCGAGCTGCCCATGCCCGTCACCGTCAAGAGCCTTGATGAACAACGAAAAATGCGCGAGGCCGGCCGGCTCGCCGCCGAGGTTCTGGACCTCATCGGCCCGCACGTGCAACCGGGGGTGACGACCGAGGAACTCGATCGCATCTGCCACGACCACATCGTCGCCGTACAACGCGCGATCCCCGCGAACCTCAATTACCGCGGCTATCCGAAAACCATTTGCACCTCGGTGAACCACGTCGTCTGCCACGGCATCCCGAACGACAAACGTTTGAAAGCCGGCGACATCGTCAACATCGACGTGACCGTGATCCACGACGGCTTCCACGGCGACACGAGCCGCATGTACTTCGTCGGCAAGCCGCTGCCCCATGCACAGCGCGTGGTGGAAACCTGCCGCCTCGGTATGTGGCGCGGCATCCGCGCGGTGCGTCCCGGCGCGCGTCTCGGCGATATCGGCCACGCGATCCAAACTTTTGTCGAAGAACAGGGTTACTCGGTGGTGCGCGAGTACTGCGGTCATGGCATCGGCCGCGTGTATCACGAAGATCCGCAAGTTTTGCATTATGGCGAGCCGGGCACGGGTCTCACACTGCAAGCGGGTATGACGTTCACGATCGAGCCGATGATCAACGTCGGCAAGCGACACGTGAAACTTTTGCCCGACGGCTGGACCGTGATCACCAAAGATCACTCACTCTCGGCGCAGTGGGAACACACCATTCTCGTCACCGACGATGGCGTCGAAGTGCTCACGCTCGGCGCGCAAAGCGTCGTGCCGGACTAAACGGCGAATGGAAGAAGACCAGTACGCACCGGGGCCGCACGAGTCGAGTCGGGAATTCTCCTGGCCGCTACTCGATCTGCTGCCGGCGCGGCTCGCGGCCGCCGACGTCTCGGCCGAAATCGCACCCGATTTTCGAACGACGAGCCGGTCGAAACACTGGTGCACGCCCGTGCCCGACTCATCGACGTCGTGTTGCGCGAGATCTGGCCGCGCAAACTCTCGAGTCACGTCACCGATTGGTCTTTGGTCGCCGTCGGCGGCTACGGCCGCGGCGAATTGCACCCGTACTCCGACGTCGATCTTCTGATTCTCGTACCGACCCCGCTAGACGATGCCGGCCGCGGCGCGCTCGAACGCTTCGTCACGTTTCTTTGGGACATCGGCCTCGAGGTCGGGCACAGCGTGCGCACCATCGCCGAATGCCGCGAGGAGGCGACCGCCAACGTCGAGGTGATGACGACGCTAGTCGAGGCACGACTGCTCGCCGGCGACGCGCAACTCTTCGGCGCAATGCGCGCGGCACTCGCGCCGGGCGAGATCTGGCCGGTCAAAGAATTCTTCGAAGCCAAGGTGCGCGAGCAGACCGAGCGGCACGAGAAAGCCAACGACACCGCCTACAATCTCGAGCCGAACGTCAAAACCGGCCCCGGCGGCTTGCGCGACATCCAAACCATCGCCTGGGTCGCCAAGCGCCACTTCGGCGCCGAGACCTTGGACGAACTCGCCTCACAAGGCTTCCTGACGCCGGCGGAGTTACGACGCCTCAAAAGCGCGCAATCGTTTCTTTGGCGAGTGCGCTTCGGCCTGCACGTGGCGACCGGTCGGCGCGAAGATCGTCTGTTGTTCGATCATCAGATGAAACTCGCCAAGTCGTTCGGGTACGAGGACGCATCGTTCACGCTCGCGGTCGAGCAGTTGATGCAGCGCTACTACCGCACCGTGATGGACGTGAGCCTGCTGAACGAATTGCTGCTGCAATTGTTTCGCGAGGCGATCTTGGATGAGAGCGCCGAGCCGGTGCCGCTCAACGCTCGCTTCCAAGTGCGTAATGACTACCTCGAAGCCATCAACGACGACGTGTTCGCGCGCCAGCCGTCGGCACTCCTCGAAGTGTTCGCCCTGTTGCAGCAAAACCCGGACATCCGCGGCGTACGCGCCCACACCATCCGCGCCATCGGTCGAAATCTTTGGTTGATCGACGAGGAGTTCCGCCAGAATCCGCGCAACCACCGTTTGTTCCTCGAGATCTTGCGTGCGTCGGCGGGTGTCACCAACGAATTGCGCCGCATGAACACCTATGGTGTGCTCGGCCGCTACATTCCCTCCTTCGGTCGCATCGTCGGGCGGATGCAGTACGACCTGTTCCACGCCTACACCGTCGATGCGCACACGCTGTTCGTGGTGAGCAATCTGCGACGACTCGCTATCCCGCGCTTCGATCACGAACTGCCGCATCTGTCGCGCATCATGCAATCGCTGCCGCGCCCCGAGATCGCCTACCTTGCCGCCCTGTTTCACGACATCGCCAAAGGCCGCGGCGGCGATCATTCGGATCTCGGCGCGGTCGACGCCGAAGCCTTCTGTCTCGAGCAAGGCCTCACGCGCTACGACGCGCGACTCGTCGCGTGGCTGGTGCGCAATCACCTGCAGTTGTCGCTGACCGCACAAAAGCAGGACATCGCCGACCCCGAGGTCATCGCCGCCTTCGCGCGTCACGTCGGCGACGAAACCCATCTCGATTACCTCTACGTACTCACCGCCGCCGACGTTCGCGCGACCAATCCACGGCTGTGGAATTCTTGGAAGTCGTCGCTCTTCAACGATTTTTACGAGCGCGTCAAACGCGCGCTGCGTCGCGGCCTCGAAACGCCGATCGACCAAGACGAGCTCGAACGCGACACCCAAGATGCGGCACGCGAACTGCTCGCGGCAGAGCAAATCGAGCCCGCAGTGCTCGCCAAATGGTGGGCGACACTCTCGAGCGCTTATTTTTTGCGTCACACCCCCGAAGAGATCGCCTGGCACGTGCGCGCGTTCGCCCGACGCGCGATCGACGACGACGGTCCGGTGGTGAGCGTGCAAGCCGAAAGCGAACGCGGCACGACGGCGGTCACCACCTTCGCTCCGCATCGCCAGCACGGCTTCGCACGCAGCACCGCCGTGCTCGACCAACTCGGTCTAACCATCGTCGATGCCCGCATCACGCCGACGCACGACGGTAACAGCATCGACCTCTATCACGTCCTCGAAGAAGACGGCTCGCCGATCGTCGATGCCGATCGACTCGAAGAAATCGAAGTCGCCTTGCGACGCTCGCTGCAAAGTCCGCGCGATCCGGAGCTCGCCGTCTCGCGCCGCGCGCCGCGCCAAGTGCGTCTATTCAATACCACGACGCAGATTCATCTCAGCGTCGACGAGCGTAACAATCGTTCGGTATTGGAAATCGTCGCCGGCGATCGTCCGGGTCTGCTGTGCGACATCGGCAAGGTCATGATGGAACAAAGAATCGACTTGCTGGCCGCCAAGATCATGACCGTCGGCGAGCGCGCAGAAGACGTGTTCTACGTCGCCGATGCAGCACAACGCCCACTCGACGAGCCGACCGCGGCACGCCTCGAGGCGCGCTTGCGTGAAGTGCTCGAACGACGTCGGGCCGCCTGAGTCGCCGCACCGCATGACCTCGCACATGAATCCTTTGCTCGACAAACTGCAGGCGTATCCGTTCGAACGCCTAGCGGCCCTCAAAGCCGGTGCAACGCCGCCCGCGAACCTCGCGCACATCGCGCTCTCGATCGGCGAACCCAAACACGCCCCGCCCGCCTTCGTGCTCGATACGCTGCGTGCCTCGCTCGCCGGACTCGGCAGTTACCCGGCGACCGCCGGCTCGCCCGAACTTCGCAGCACGATCGCGCGCTGGCTCGAACGGCGCTTCGCACTCGGCGACGGCCGTATGGGCGACGGTGGTGTGCAAGCGTCGATGGTGTTGCCCGTGAACGGCACCCGCGAAGCCTTGTTCGCCTTCGCGCAAGCGGTCGTCGACCCGACCGGCCGCGGCGCACCGCCGCTCGTCGTGATGCCGAATCCGTTCTACCAAATCTACGAAGGTGCCGCGCTGCTCGCCGGCGCCGAACCGTATTTTTTGGACACGACCGCAGCGAACGGTTTTTTGCCCGATCTCGATGCAGTGCCGCCCGCCGTTTGGGAGCGTTGCCAACTGCTGTACGTCTGCAGCCCCGGCAATCCGGCGGGCACGATCTTGAGCGTCGATTACTTACGGCGCGCCGTCGAACTCGCCGACCGCTACGACTTCGTGATCGCCGCCGACGAATGCTATTCGGAGCTCTATCCGGACGAACACTCACCACCGCCCTCGCTGCTGAATGCCGCGCGCGCCGCGGGGCACACGAACTTCGAGCGTTGCGTCATTTTCCACAGTCTGTCCAAGCGTTCGAGTCTGCCCGGCTTACGCTCGGGTTTCGTCGCCGGCGACGCTGCGGTGCTGGCGAAATTTTTGTTGTATCGCACCTATCACGGTTGCGCGATGCCCGTGCCGACGCAGCTCGCGAGCATCGCCGCATGGAACGACGAGGCGCACGTACTCGAAAATCGCCGCCTCTACCGCGAAAAATTTGCTCAGGTCGTGCCGATCTTGGCGCCCCACTGGGACGTGCGCGCCCCGCAGGGCGGCTTCTATCTTTGGCCGGACGTGCGCGGCGACGACACCGTCTTCACGCGCGAGCTGTTCGCTGCGAAAAATGTCACCATCCTGCCCGGCTCCTACCTCGCGCGACCGAATCGCGATGCGCAAGGGCGTGAGCACAACCCGGGCGCAGGTCGGGTGCGGATTTCTTTGGTTGCGAGCGTCGACGAATGTGTCGAAGCTGCGCATCGGATCGCCGATTTCATCCAAGGCCGTTGATTCGGTCATACACAAAGGACGTACCGCCATGACGGACCATGCTGCACTCAAATCTCTGGTTGAAGCCGCCTTCGAGCAGCGCGCCGAGATCACCCCGAAAACCGTTTCACGCGAACTGCGCGTGGCGCTCGACGAATGCTTGAATCTGCTCGATTCGGGCGCCGCGCGCGTCGCCGAGAAACACGACGGTCGCTGGCAGGTGAACGACTGGCTCAAAAAAGCCGTGCTGCTCTATTTCCGCGCCTACGACAACACGCTCGTGCAAGGCGGCTACACACGCTTCTTCGACAAAGTGCCGCTCAAATATGCCGACCGTACCGAAGAGCAAATTCGCGCGAGTGGCACGCGTATCGTCCCCGATGCCGTGGTGCGTAAGGGTTCGTACGTCGGTCCGAACGTCGTGCTAATGCCGTCGTTCGTCAATATCGGTGCGTACGTCGACTCCGGCACCATGGTCGACACTTGGGCGACCGTCGGCTCGTGCGCGCAGATCGGCAAGAACGTGCACCTCTCCGGTGGCGTCGGCATCGGCGGCGTGCTCGAACCCTTGCAGGCCGCGCCCACCATCATCGAAGACAACTGCTTCATCGGTGCACGCTCCGAGATCGTCGAAGGCGTGATCGTCGAGGAAGGTGCGGTGATTTCGATGGGCGTGTTCATCGGTCAAAGCACGCGCATCTACGATCGCGAGACCGGCAAGGTCACCCAAGGTCGGGTGCCCGCTGGCGCGGTCGTCGTACCGGGCAGCTTGCCGTCGAAGGACGGCACGCACTCCCTCGCTTGCGCGGTGATCGTCAAAAAGGTCGACGCGCAGACACGCGCCAAAACGTCGATCAACGACTTGCTGCGAACGACGGACTGAGTTTGGGCCCGACGGTGTCGACGGTCAGAAACTCGTCGACACCGAGGCGCCCCATTTGACGCCGACGTCGTACCGGTTGAAATACACCCGGTTACCGCCGCGTTGCTGAAACTCGCGGTAGTCACGCTGCAGCAGGTTGCGCGCCTCAAACTTCAGTTCCAAGTCACGACCGAATATTTTGATGCCCTGTCGGGCGACAAAATCGACGGTCAATCCCGGCGACTCGAGAATGTCCGGCAGCCCCGCGGCACCACGACTCGTCACGCGATCACTGGAGTAAGCGAGCAACAAGGTTTGTTGCGACAGCGACGCTGAATCCTCCAAACCGATCTGCACGTTCGCCAGATGTTGTGCTTGGCCGGTCAACGGCACACCGTCGGTGAAGAAGTTGCTCGCCGGCTGCACGGCTGTGCCGAACACTCTCGTTTGATCATTCGCGGTCACACGAATTTTCGATTTCGACCAAGTGTAGTTGCCGATCAAGATCGCGCTACGAGTCGCGAAAAAAGAATTACGAAACAAAGTATTCAAGGCGAAGTTTCGTTGTGACTCCAACTCGATGCCGTACAAATTTGCGGTCGGGGCGTTAGCAAAACTCGTGACCGGTGAGTTGTCGTTGAAACCCGTGAATGCCTCAATCGGTCGATCGATTTTTTTATAGAACCCTGCGACGCTCACACGTTCGTCACGCGAAATATATCGCTCGTAACGCAATTCGCCGTTGGTCAACTCGCTGTCCTGCAATAGCGGGTTACCACGAAACGCACGATTGCTCTCCGGGTCGTAGTACGCCTGGAACATGAGCTCTCGAAACTGCGGTCGCGCGATCGTACGAGAAATATTAAGACGCACTTGCTGCTGCTCGCCGATTTTGTACGTCACCGTCGCCGCCGGGAGCACGTAATCATTGTCCAAGAACGTCCCTGCGCCCGACGTAACGGCGGTCGAGAACACCGCGCGCGGATCGACGCGCTGAGTCGCTTTTTCGTATCGCGCACCGACGTTCACCTCGAACCCATCGGCAACTTCCGCCTGCAATTGCAGGTAGCCCGCGTTAGCGCGCATCGACGCCGAGAAGGCTGGGTCGGTTTCGGTGGTCTCGACCAAACGAATGTTAAACGCCTTGATCACCGAGGCGCCGAGCAAGAAATCGGGGCGGAACAAAGCCACGCCACTCGGAAAGTCGGACGGCGCAACCACCTGGAATTCACGACGTTGCGACACGCGATCGGTTTGACTGCCCTCATAACCAGCGGAGATCACGACTCGCGGCATGATTTCTCGAGAAATGTCGAAGCCATAGGAGAGCAAATCTTCGGCAAGGTCCGAAAACACGATGCGGGCGTAGCCCGTCTGACCGTTGTCTAAGCGGTTAATGAAATAAGGGCCATAGGGACTCGTCGCGGCGTTCGAACGGGAGTAGCCGAAACCCATCTCGAACGGTGCTTTGCGCGACGAATTGGCAAAAGCCACGCGGCCGTCGACCTTGAATGGGCCGACCTCCGTGTTGCCACTGAGTTGCGTCGACCACACCTGTCGTTCGTACCAACCAGTGTCCTGCTCGATGAAATCGGCGCCCGGACGCTGACTATTTTGGCGACCCTCAGCTAACGCAGAGCGCTTGAGCGTGTCGCGGATGATCAAGTTGGTCCAGCGAACTCGGCTACCCGAATCACCCTCGTAACCCAAACCGACCAAACCGTTGATCTGAATTTTATTCTCCGACGAGACACGTCGGTAGTCTTTGTCAATGATTGACAAACTCGCGTTGGAGGCGCTCTGCTCGGTATTTTCTTTGGTGCGCCAAGAGTTACCGTAGCCCGCCGTCGCGATCAAACCGAGACGGCCGCTCGCTACATCGCGCGACAGACCAGCGGTCAAAGTCCCGGACCCGTTCGCCTGGGTCTTATCGATTTGCTGCACTACCGCCAGTCGATTACTCACGAGGTCGCGCGCGATCGCGTTGGTATCGACTTTGCCGGAGCTGATTCGCTCGCCGCTCGCGAAAAATGCGCTGAGCGACGCGGGTACGTCGCGAACGCCGTTATTGTAACCCCAATAGTCGAATTTACTGCCGTAGTGATCGTAGCCCAACCGGCCGGTCGTCTCGGAATCACCGCTGACACCCGAACTGAACTTGATGAAATTTTCTTTGGGCACGGCCAGCGTAGTCAGATTGATCATACCGCCGCCGAATTCGCCAGTGAAATTCGGCGAATAACTTTTTTGCACGAGTGACGACGCGATCACGTCAGTCGGAAAGATATCGAGCGGTACCGCGCGACGCAGCGGCTCCGGGCTCGGTAGAGGCGACCCGTTCAGCAAAGCTTGTGAATAGCGATCACCCAAACCGCGGACATACACGAAACCGTTCGAGGCGACGCTTAATCCGGTGACGCGCCCCAACGCTCCTGCGATGTCGCCCTCGCCCGTGCGTGCAATATCTTCGGCCGACAACACCGACAACACTTGGTTAGCGGCCTGTTGAATATCTCGGCTGCGGCGCCCGAGCACCACGACTTCGCCGGCGATATCGATATCGACCTTGGACTCTTCTTTTTTTGCAGCGGCGTCTTGCGGCGCCCTGCTCGGCGCTGCGTTCTGCGCTGCGGCGACGATCGGCAGCGTCATCAACGCTGCCACCGCCAAATGAGTGATCCTGCGCGTCACCATGCCCTAGCCCTCTGCGAAACCGTGGTGACGGTGAGGTTGCGCCCTGGGCCGCAACCTCACCGCGAATGTTCTTCCCGCGACGATCAAAGTGCAGGAAGCGTCGTGCAGGCGGTGCCGGCTCCGAAGTTCGCAGTTGCCGAATTACACGTCCAACCCGCGTACCACTTGTCGTTGGCGTCTTTGACGGCACCGATGTAGTTTGTCGTGTCGAAACTTGCATCGACGACCTTCGGGTCCGTGGCCGTGCGCGCCGTCTCGTTCGCACCATTCACGAACAAGCTGGTCAACGATGCCGTGAAGGTCGCGGTGTTGTTGTTAGCCGCCACGTTGAACGTGTCGGCCACTTGGGTCGCTGTCAGGCCACCGGTACCGGTGAACGGCGAAGCGCCGCACTGCATCGCCACCGACCGGAACACCGGCGGACCGATTTTGTCGACGGCCGGGTTGGAGCCAATGATATTCGACCCATTGAGTCGCAAGCACGCAATCGGGGTCACAACGACGCCGTTGACCAGGCTCGCGTCCGCCTGACCACGCAACAACATCGCCGCGCCGTTGGTGATCGAGTTTTTGTGCACGAAGGTGAAGTTCGCCAACTTCATGAACGTTCGTGGCGTCTGATCCTCAAGCGCGTTCGCACTGTCCAGTTCGATCATCGAGTCACCGAGATTATCTTTTTGCACGGCGATGACGTACTGGATGCGACCACGGTATCCGGTGTCGAGATCGAGATTGTCGTCGTCGGCACCGGTGAACACGAGATAGCGCGCGTCGTGCGTACCACCAAAGAATTCCACCGCGTCGTCAGAACTGTTGTGCGATTGGATGTATTGGATGATGGTGCCGCTGCCCACGCCGCCGGTCGTCAAGGCCTGCAACTCGGAGTTACCCGACAAAACGTAGCCCGAGTAACGGATTTGAACGTACTTCAACACACCGCTGTTGTCGGTCGGCGTCGCGCCGCCGTAGTACGCAGGGTCCACCGCGCCTTCAACCTGCCGCTCGCAAGCGGCGGTGCCGGGAGTCGCGTTCGGCGCAACCGTACAGTCCGTGATCGGTGCGCGACCGGACAACACGACGCCACCCCACTGACCCTGCGACAAGTCGTTGTTGAGACCGAGCACGTTGTCGCGACTCGTGAACACGATCGGTGACGTTGCAGTGCCTTCAGCATTGATCTTGTTACCACGGTTGATGTGCAACCAGGACACGCCGGTCGAGCCAAAGATCACGACGCCGGGCTTGATGGTCAATGTGACCGATGCCTCACCAGATTTCGCCGTTGCCCCGAGATCGTTACCGACATCGACTCGGCCGCCGAGCGAGTACAGTAGGCCAGGGATTTTGTTGAGCGTCGTGCTGCGGGTTAGTCGCGCCGGCAACTCACAGTTCCGATACGTACCGGTGGGGCCGGTGATGGTGCCGAGATCTTTCAAACCAGCAGAATCTTCGATCGTCGGACAGCCGGTCGCCGGAGTGACGAGCGTCGCGGTGGGCGGCGGTGGAGGCGGCGGCGGCGTGGTGGTGTTGTTCGTGATGCTCACATTTCCGGCGTTACCGGGTGAACCGATCTGCTCGGCTCCACATCCCGCAAGTACCGCAACCGAGGCAGCCAACAAGAGCAGTTTTCCTTGCTTATCTAGACTTTGCATTGAGATGGGCTCCGGTGAGGACAGCTTTCCGCCGTCGTGACGTTGATTGATCGATCGAGCGACCTCGCGCACCTGCGCAAGACCGGGAAATACCTAACTTAGTAACGGTAATTTTTCTTTGTTACGATTTAATGAAGTTTTTCTGACAACGTATTTTTTCACTTCATCTCAGCCGCGATATAGACTGAATTTATGGATCCAAAGTCACTTCCAGATACGCAGTATTTAGAGCGATTGATCGTCGAGCGGACGGAAGCTGGACAACATCCCGAAGCGACACTCGCAGAACTCATCGCCACCGGCCTTTCCTGCGACGAGGCCACCGATTTGATGGTCACCGAACTAGAAAAACGTCTCGGCGTGCTGCAAACCAACGCACAGCGTAACGTCGCCGCCACCCAAGACGATTCGGTCGAGGCGTTACGAAAACTCACTGTGCCGAATCCGCGGCGGACCCGTACCGATAATCTCTTTCGGGTCATCGATCGTGATGTCAGAATTTTGGGCGAACATCGCGCTCCACATGTTTTGTTCGTCGGCAATCTGCTCAGCGCGACGGAGTGCGATCAGCTGATTGCCTTGAGTCGTCAAAACATGCGCGCCTCGACCGTGATCGATATGGATTCTGGCGGCGAGAAGTTCAGCGGCGATCGTAGCAGCACTGGCGCTGCCTTGACCCGCCTCGGCTTACCGTTGATCGCGCGAATCGAACGACGCTTGGCCGAATTCGCGCAGTGGCCTATCGAGCATGGCGAGGCCCTTCAGATCCTGCGCTACGGGCCAGGACAGGAATATAAACCCCATTACGACTACGTCGACCCGACGCAACCAGGAGCGCAGCCATTTTTGGCGCGCGGTGGACAACGCGTCGCGTCCATCGTGATGTATCTGAACACCCCGCAGGCGGGCGGCGGAACGGCGTTTCCCGATTTCAGTTACGAATGCGCTCACCCGTCCTCGCGCACGTTGCACGCCGGCTCCCCAGTACTCAAAGGAGAAAAATGGGTTGCGACTAAATGGCTACGCGAGGGCGAGCACCACTGAGTGAAATGGCGGGGCCGACACGATCAGCCGAAGCGGCCCGTGATGTAGTCTTCGGTCAGCTTGGCGCGCGGGTTCGTGAAGATCTTGTTGGTCTCGCCAACCTCGACCAAATCGCCGAGATGGAAATAGGCCGTGCGCTGCGAGACGCGCGCCGCCTGTTGCATCGAGTGGGTGACGATGCAAATCGCATAGCTCTCGCGCAATTCGTCGATCAAGTCTTCGATCTTGGCGGTGGCGATCGGATCGAGCGCCGAACACGGCTCGTCCATCAAAATTACTTCCGGATTCACGGCGATGGTGCGCGCGATGCATAGGCGCTGCTGCTGACCACCGGAGAGACTCGTGCCCGGCTGGTTGAGACGGTCTTTGACTTCGTCCCACAACCCAGCGCGCCGCAGGCTCGAGCCGACGATATCGTCGAGTTCGGCGCGGTCGGCCGCGAGACCGTGGATGCGCGGACCATAGGCGACGTTTTCATAGATCGACTTCGGAAACGGATTCGGTTTTTGGAACACCATGCCGACCCGCGCCCGCAGTTGCACCACGTCTTGACGCTTGTCGTGGATGTCGTTGCCGTCGAGGGCGATGCGACCGGTCACGCGCGCGCTCGGAATCGTATCGTTCATGCGATTGAGGCAGCGCAAGAACGTCGACTTACCGCAACCGGAAGGCCCGATCATAGCGAGCACTTCTTGACGCGCGATGTCGATGTTCACGTTCTTGATCGCGTGCTTGTCGCCGTAGTGGACGTTAACGTCGGTGCACGAGAACACCGGCTCCGGCACACGGACGTTGCCGACGGTTTCGGGGCCGGCCTGAGGAATACTGTCGTTCATGCGAGTCACCAACGTTTTTCGAAGCGATTGCGCAGCACCACCGCAGTGGCGTTCATCAAGATCAAAAACAACAACAGGACGATGATGGCGCCGGAGGTGCGCTCGACGAAAGCGCGCTCCGGGCTATCCGACCAAAGAAAAACCTGCACGGGCAAGACCGTCGACGGGTCCGTGAGTCCCTGCGGAATGTCGACGATGAAGGCCACCATACCGATCATCAACAGCGGCGCCGACTCACCGAGCGCCCGCGCCATGCCGATGATCGCACCCGTGAGCATGCCGGGCATCGCGAGCGGCAGAACGTGATGGGCGACCGTTTGCACGCGCGAGGCGCCCATCCCGAGCGCAGCTTCGCGGATCGACGGCGGCACGGCTTTGAGCGCGGCGCGCGAGGCGATGATGATGGTGGGCAGTGTCAGCAACGTCAGCACGACGCCGCCGACCAACGGCGCCGAGCGCGGCATACCGAAGAAACCGATGAACATGGAAAGCCCGAGCAAACCGAACACGATCGACGGCACCGCAGCGAGATTGTTGATATTCACCTCGATCAAATCGGTGATCCGATTTTGGCGCGCGAATTCTTCCAAATAAATGGCGGCGGCGACGCCCACCGGGAACGACAACAACAACGTGACGAACAGCGTGAGCAAGGAGCCGGCCAAGGCGCCGCCCACCCCTGCAAGCTCGGGATCACGCGAATCGCCGTGCCGAAAGAACGTCCAGTTGAAGCGCTGCTCGATCCTGCCGTCTTTGATCAAAGCATCGAGCCAACCGAGTTGCTCGTCGGAGATCCGGCGTTCGTTCTCGGGGGCCGAGCGCGCCACTTTGCCTTTGAGCAACCAGTCGACGTTACTGCTGGTAAGTACCCACATCGAACGGCGCTGCCCGATCAACGAAGGATCGGCCAACACCGCATCTTGTACATCGGCGGCTGCACCCGTCGACACGAGCGCCGTCAGATCACGCACCTGGCGTCGCCCTTCGACTTCGGTGAAGCGCGACTTCAAGGCCGCGCGAACCAGCGCTTGGTAATCGGCAGCGAGCAGGGCCTCGCGCGAGTGCGTCCCCGACGGATCGATCACCTCGGGGTCGAAGAACACGTCGAGCCGCACTTGGTGCTGGCCGAAAATCGAGTACCCGCGCCAAATCACCGAGCCGAACAAAAAAATCACGAACAAGATGCCGAGCAAGGTCGCGCTCAAGCCGAGCGCACGGAACCTAGCCTCCGCGCGATAACGCCGCGCGAGCCCCGCGCTCACCTTTGCGCGCGTCACGTCCGCCGGTGGCGGCTGATATGCCGAGGCACCGTTACTCGTATTGCTCACGGTATTTCCTCACCACGTAGAGCGCGATCACGTTCAGTACCAAGGTCACCAAGAACAACACCAGCCCGAGCGCGAAGGCCGCGAGCGTCTTCGGGCTATCGAATTCTTGGTCGCCGACTAGCAGGGTCACGATCTGCACCGTCACCGTGGTCACCGCTTCGAAAGGATTTGCGGTGAGGTTGGCGGCGAGTCCAGCCGCCATCACCACGATCATGGTCTCACCGATCGCTCGTGACACCGCGAGCAACAAACCGCCGACGATGCCCGGCAACGCCGCGCGCAGCACGACTTGTTTGATCGTTTCCGAACGCGTCGCGCCCAGCGCATAGGCGCCGTCGCGCAAGCTTTGCGGTACGGCCGTGATCATGTCGTCGGCCAGCGACGAGACAAAGGGGATGATCATCACACCCATGATCAACCCGGCCGCCAGCGCACTTTCGCTCGCGACGTTCAAGCCGATCGTTTCACCCACCGACCGCAGGATCGGACCGACCGTGAGCGCGGCGAAAAAGCCGTAGACGACCGTCGGCACGCCGGCCAACACTTCGAGCAAGGGTTTGATTACCGATCGCGCTCTGCGATCGGCGTACTCGGCCAAATAAATCGCCGACAACAAACCGATGGGCGCAGCGACCACCATCGCGATCGCCGAAATCAACAACGTGCCGGTAAACAAGGGCACCGCACCGAACGCACCCGACGATCCGACTTGGTCGGCACGGATCGCCATCTGCGGACTCCAATGCAAGCCGAACAAAAAATCCGTGATCGGGATCAGTTGGAAGAATCGCACTGCCTCGAAGACGATCGACAGCACGATGCCGATCGTCGTCAGCACCGCAATCCCCGAACAGGCGAACAACGCCCATTCGACAACCTGCTCGTACGAATTACGGGCGCGCAGATCCGCGCGGATTCGGCGCCGAACGTACAGCAAGCCGAGCAACGCGATGACGGCGATCAACACCGCCAAGGCCAAGTGTGCGGTCTCGCGCAATGATTGATAGCTCGCCGCCGCGATACGCGTGGACTCCGCCACCGTCGCGGGGTCGATGCGACCGTTGACGATGTTGTGCAAATCGTTGAGCAGCAAAGACCGCTCGGCCGGCGACAAGTGCGCCACGGCCGACGGAATGCTCGAGAGCGCGAAGTGGGTGATGATCGCGTCTTGCGCGAGCATCCAAATACAGAACACGGCGAGCGCGGGCAGACCACACCACATCGCCGTCAACAAACCGTAGTGGCCGGGCAAGGAGTGCAAATCGCGCACGCCGCGCGCACCGCCCACGATTTCGATCGAACGCGCTTTGCCGACCTGAAACGCGACTACGACGAGAGCGAGCAGCAGCAGGATGACTAACGAAGGATTCATGCAGTACCGCCCCGAGCCCCGTCCATCCCGGTTGAAACGAGGCCGAATTCTACCCGTTCGAGCCGCGACTGAACCGCGTTACACATAAAATTCATGTGCGGCAAGGCGCAGACCCAAAAGGAAACGGGCGGCACCTTGCGGCGCCGCCCGTCGGACTAACACACTGAACCGAGTTTTCAGAACGTCCAGTTGAGGTCGAGCTGCAACCGCTTGTAGTCGCGGTTGAAGACGTTCTGAGCGGTCGGGTAGGTCACGGCCGTCGCCACGTCCATGTTGGTCTGGTTCATGAAGTAGGTGAAATTGAAACGCCAGTTCTTCGCAAGCTGGTAGGCACCACGCAGCGCCCCGCCCTTCGCGTCCGTGTTGCCGGCGTTGGCATCCGAATCGACCCACTGCCCGAAGAGCGAGTCCTTCTCGATCTTCTGGTAGATGTAACCGACTTCCCACGAGCCCGGAATGGTCGCGACCGCCCGACCGAGGGTCACACCCACCGCCTGCGCCGTGTCGAGCCCCGCCGAAATATTTTGGGTCGGGTTGGTCGAAACGAACTTAAAGTTCGCTGCGTTGTTCTTCGCGTAATCGAAGAACAACAGCAACGGCTGACCGGCGACTTTGGTCTGATACTCGCCGATCACTTCGACGATATTGAAGTCGTTCGCCAAGCAAGCGACACCCGCGCCCACGACGGGCGTGCGGCAGATCGCCGTGCTCGTCGTCGTGCTGTTGCCGAAGTAGCCACCGGCACCACCGGTTTGGATGTTGTTGTAACCCTGCACGGCACCGTGATCGAAGTAACCCGCGGCGAGCAACACGCGCGTGCCGTCGCTCGCGGTGTTGCGATAGCCGAACTGCGCACCGAACAAGCTCGAGTCCGCGTTCGCGCTACGCTCTGCCAAACGAGACACCCAGGCACTACCGAAGAAACCGTTGGTACCCTGCTGCCAAAACGCCGCCAGGCCTTCCGGGTTGACGTCGCCGTCGTAGAAGTAGCTCGAGGTTCGCACCCACGGGTAGCGCATCTTGCCGGCTTGAACTTTGACGTAGTCGTTGGCCGCCCATTCGACGAAGGCCGTGTCGACGACAATCGGCTTACGCGAACTCGCGTCGGTCAACGTCTGGTTGGGCGAGCGCGCATCGGCGTTTTCGCTGGTCGTCAATTGTAATTCGACCTTGGTGTCGTCGTTCACGCGACCGACGGCGCCGAAGCGTAAGCGCATGCGATCACGATTGCGCGCACGAACGGTGTACTCCTGATCGATATTTTCGTTGCGATAGCGGAAATCACCCTTCCAGACCCAACGACCGATCCAGCCCGAGCTCGCGCCATCACCAACGGTACGCGCGAGGTTGTCGGCCGCGTTGTCGATTGCCGTTTGCTGCTCGTTATTCACGGCCACTTGAGCGGCCACCGACTTCGACGCATCGTCGATTTTTTTGTCTTGCGCGGTGTTCGATTGCTCGAGTTGCGCAAGGCGATCTTGCAAGGCCTTCAACTGCGCCTTCAGCGCGTCGATATCCGCCTGGCTGATGGCCGGCGCAGCAGGCGCGGCAGGGGCCGATTTGGCGGCCGCGAGCGTCGCCTGGGCGCCGCCGAACGACAGCGCGACGGCCGCGGCCACAGAAACGATTTTTGTTTTCATCTATGAAGTTCCTATCAATACCGGTTTAGATCACGGGCTGAAGGTCGCGAGCGACTCGGCCGTCTTGCGGATCGGTCCGATTTCGCTCTTCGACGGCGGGATGAGCCCGCGACTGGCGAGGTAACCCTCACCACCGATCGCTTTCTCGCTCATGTATTCGGCGATCAATTCTTTGATACCCGGAATGACACCGATGTGCGCCTTCTTCACGTAGATAAAGAGCGGCCGCGAAGCCGGGTATTTCGCCGAGGCGATCGTCTCGAAGGTCGGCTCGACGCCGTCGACGATCGTGCCACGCAAGGTGCTGGCGTTCTCTTCAAGATAGCTAAAGCCGAAAATACCGATCGAACCGACGTTCGCGTTCAACTTTTGAACGATCAGATTGTCGTTCTCACCGGCTTCCACGTAGCCACCGTCTTCACGCATGGTGTGGCAGATTTTCTTGAAGCGCTTCTCGTCTTGGCCGCGCAGCGTGTTGAGCCACGGGAACGTACGGCAACCGGCTTCCATGTAGAGCTCGGCGAACGAATCGCGCGTACCCGAGGTCGGCGGCGGGCCGAGCACTTCGATCTTGGTGTCCGGCAACGACTTGTCGATGTCCTTCCAAGTCTTGTACGGGTTCGGGATCAGCGTCGTGGTGCCTTGATCTCGACAATATCTTTAACGCCGTTCTGCTTACAGGTGTCGAACTCGCCCGCGTTCATGCGACGCGAAGCGTTGGCGATGTCCGGGTGCTGCGGACCCACGCCGTTGCAGAACAGCTTGATGCCACCGCCCGTGCCGGTGCTCTCGACCTTCGGGGTTTTGAACTTGCCCTGGCGACCGAGTTGCTCGGCGACCGCGGTGGTGAACGGATACACCGTCGACGAACCGACGATGCTGATGTAATCGCGCGCGCTCTGCGCCTGGGCCGGTGCGGTCGCGACGACCGAAAGTGCCACGAAAGACGCGGCGACTGCGAGTGAACGAGTAACGAACGAACGGATTTTCACGGCGGTGACCTCCTTTGGGGTGGCGAAAGGTTAGATGCCGCGTGTTGCAGTTATGTTGCAATAGATGGAATTCCGCGAAAAAACCGCTTGCACCCCCCGTCCCCCTGCCCTATAAACGCGCTGCCCGAAATGCCGCCCGGAGCTCGCTCGACCAAGATGTCCGCCACGCTCGAACTGACGCAGGATTTGATCGCCCGCAACTCCGTCACCCCCGCGGACAGCGGCTGCCAAGAGGTGATGTGCCAGCGACTCGCAGCCCTCGGCTT
>RGUL01000070.1 GCA_010027845.1 Gammaproteobacteria bacterium | reverse complement strand
CAAGAGAGTTTGCTCGGTCAAGAGCGCGCGCGTGCGCCGGGCGATCTCGTGACGATCTTGATCGACGAGAACATGTCGGCGTCGAGCTCGACCTCGAGCGTCGCGACGCGTAATTCGAAGACGACGGCGTTGTCGGCGGGTGCGCTCGCGTCGTTGAACGGCAAAGTGGGCGGACCATTCACGTCGGATATCAATCCGGCAGCGAGCGCCATCGACTCCCAAGGCACGGGTTCGGCCGAACAGGCGGGCAAAGTGTCGGGTTCGGTGACGGCCGTCGTGACCGAGGTTCTGCCGAACGGCTTGCTCGCCGTGCGCGGTTACAAGCGCACGACGTTGCGCGCGGGCTCGCAGGTGATGCGCGTGACGGGGCTCGTCCGACCGTCCGACATCCAACCCGACAACACAGTGCGTTCGCGACGACTCGCGGACGCCGAAATCAGCCTCGCCGGCCGCGGCGAGTTGGCCGATGCCAGTCGCTCCGGCTGGATGAACCGAGCGTTGCTGCGGCTCTGGCCGTTCTAAAGGAATTCGAATCATGCGTCAGTCGACCATTCAAAAATTCCTGCTCGCGATCGGGCTCGCTGCGGCGATCGTGATCGCGACGCCCGTCCGCGCCGAACGCATCAAAGACATCGCGGCGCTCGCGGCGGCGCGTCCGAACCAGTTGATGGGTTACGGCATTGTCGTCGGCTTGCAGGGCACGGGCGACGGCAAGGATATTTCGTTCACGATTCAAACCCTGCGCGAGACGCTTGCGCGCTTGGGTTCGTCGGTCGATGGTCCGCTGTCGAGTTACGATCTCGATCCGACCGCCGTCAAAGATTTCAAGATCGAAAATGCGGCCGCCGTGATGGTGACTGCGGAACTGCCGGCTTTCGCGAAGCCCGGCCAAAAGATCGACGTCAACGTCGCTGCGGTCGCCAAGGCGAAGAGCTTGCGCGGTGGCGTGTTGTTGATGACGCGTTTGCGCGGTCCGGACGGCCAAACCTACGCGGTCGCGCAAGGGCCGCTGGCTGCATCGGGCTTTTCTGCGGATGCCGCGGGCAGTTCGGTGGCGGTGGGTGTGTCGACTTCGGCGCGTATTCCGGGCGGCGGACTCGTCGAGCGCGAAGTCGCAGGACCTTTGAACTTGGGCGATAACGTCACGCTCAACCTGACCTCACCCGACTTCGCCAACAGCGCCCGCGTGATGCAGGCGATCAACGAAAAGTTCGGTAACGGTACGGCCGAGGCGGTCGATGCCGTGTCCGTCAAAGTCAAAGCGCCAACCAATTCGGATGCGCGCGTGGCGTTCGTCGGTATGTTGGAAGAACTTGAAATCAATGCCGCGGAGCCTCCGGCGCGGGTCGTCGTCAATTCGCGCACTGGCACAGTCGTCATCAGCCGTAACGTGCGGGTAAGCGCCGCAGCCGTGAGCCAGGGTGATATCACCGTCACGGTCGATGCCACCAACGAAGTCAGTCAGCCGAACCCTTTGAGCCAAGGTCAAACGACGCCGGTGCAGAACGCGCAGGTCAAAGTATCGGAAGACAAAAAGAACATGGTGCTCTTCAAGCCGGGTGCGGAATTGCGCGAGCTCGTGAACGCGGTCAACCAGATCGGCGCCTCGCCGACGGCGTTGATCTCGATCCTCGAGGCGCTGCAACGCGCTGGTGCATTGCGAGCGGAACTGATCGTCATCTAAATCATGGACGTCAAAGGCTCCTCCAACTGGTTCGACTTCGGCTCGCTCGCGAATCTGCGCGCGAACGCCGATCGTGATCCGTCGGCTTCGAAAACCGCAGCGGCGCAGCAGTTCGAGTCGTTGTTCTTGAACATGATGATGAAAGAGATGCGTAAGACGGTCGATCGCAGCGGCTTGCTCGGCTCCGACGCAATGGAAACCTACGAGCAGATGTTCGATCAGCAAGTGGCGCTCGGTATGTCGAAGGCGGGCGGTATGGGCCTCGCAAAATACCTCGAAAAACATATGAACCCGCAGGCCCCCGTTAAGGCTGCGACGAATGCCGACGGCACGCCTGCAGGACTGCCGATTGATATCGGGGCGACGTCGACGGAATACCAGCTCGGACGTCGTAGCTTCGGCGTCAAGGGTCTTTGACGATGGTCGATCTAGTCAGTATCGGCGTCTCGGGTCTCTCGGCATATCAACGTGCGCTCGCGACGACCGGTAACAACATCGCCAACTTGCAAACTGAAGGCTACGTTCGGCAACGATCGTCGTTGCAGCCAGCGGGCCAGGACAATTTGTCGCGCATCAGTCTCGGCAACGGCGTTCGGTACGCCGCGGTCGAGCGTATGTATGACCAGTTCGCTGAAGAAAACCTGCAACGCGCCAGCGCAGACCTTAAGGGTGAAGAAGCGCTCTTGACGCAGTTGCAGAGTTTGCAAGATGCGCTCGGCAGTTCGAACGCAGGATTGCACGGCGCGTTCCAAGAGTTTTTCAACGCGTCCCGCGCACTCGAAGCAGCGCCGGCGTCCGCCGGAACCCGCGCGAGTTTTCTGGCGGCTGCCGAGGGCGTCGCTTCACGGATGCGAAGCCTAGGCGGCACCGCCGAGACGTTAGAGCGCAACACGCGAACCGAGATCGAGGGTGGTGTTGCCGAGCTTAACTCTTATCTAAAAGAAATCGCCCAGCTCAACCAGGAGTTACTCAAGAAATCGAGCGACGCCGAGCAGCCGATGCAGTTGCTCGATCGTCGCGATGCGGTGTTGAAGAAAATCTCCGAAACATTGGGCGTCACTGTCAAGTTGACGACCGGCGGCGCCGCCGCCGTCTATGCCGGTGACAGCGCAGCGGGTGTGGCGCTCGTCGATAACGGCACGCCTCATCTCGTCAGCGCTCAATTCGACGCCACCGATTACGGTCGCGTGCAGTTTGTGTTGGACGCCGGCAGTAACCCGTCGATTTTGCCTACGGTTCGTAACGGAACCTTGGGCGGTTTGATGACTTTCCGCAGCCAGGGCTTAGGCCAAGCGGCTGACCGACTCGATGCGATCGCGTTGGCGTTCGGTCGAGGCGTCAACCAATTGTTTCGCGACGGTCTCGATTCTTTGGGTCGACCGGGCCGCGATCTGTTCTATGTCGGGCCGCGATTCACCGCCGATGGCAGTGCGAATGCGGGTACGGCGCGTTTGGGCGTTGAAGTCGTCGATCCCGCCGCGGTCCAGTCGCACGAATTCGAGATGCGATTCGACGGCACGAGCGGCAATTGGACGGTACGCGATAAAACGACGAATGCCGAAGCCGCGGGCGCCAACGATCTCGTGCTCGCCGGCGTACGTTTTTCAGTACAAGGGTTTCCACGTAACGGCGACACGTTCACGATCAAGCCCGAATCTCGGCCGGCCTCGTCTTTTGAAACGTTGATCAAAGAGCCGGCGGAAGTCGTCACGGCAGCCCGTGTCGCCTCGACAGCATCGGTCGACAACGTCAGTACGGCCGTCGGTGCGATCACGATCACCCCGCCACGTCCCGCGAACGTATTTCGAAGCATCGACCAGTTATTGCCGCGCACCTCCGGTCCGCCGTTCATCGACACCCTGGTCAGCGCGACCACCAAGCCGTCCGCAGTGATTCCGGCTGGCTACGGCAACGTCCGATTGACCACCGCCGCATCGAGCGGCGAGCTCGCGGTGTTCACTCGCGACGGCCGACAAATTTCGGGTCCCGCACTTACCAGTGCCGCCGCCGGAAGCTTGTTGAGCACGACGAACGGATTTTATGCGGGCGCCAAGTATTCCTCGACGTACGTAAACGGTGCGGGTGCCGCCGGATACCTAGACCAAGAATTCGTGAACGGTATGTTCGCCGAAGCGGGCGAGCAAAAAAATGCCGATGGCAAAAGTATCAAAATGCCGGCGTCGATTCTGAGCGAGCCGATCGACCTCACTCAATTCCAGAGTGGCGCCGCGGTTCCGTTACGGATCAACGGCACGGTCGTTAGCGTCTCGACCTCGGGTTCAAAAACCCTGAGCGACATCGCCGCGGACATCAACGCGCAGCAGGCGACGACCGATGTCGTCGCCGAGGTCGCGGGTGATCGGCTGCGTTTCACACGCCTCAACCAAACGAGCGTCACCTTGCCGAGCGTGAGCGCGGGATCGTACGTCACGATCAATGGCGTCAAGATTGAATTTACGGCGGCCGACGACGCGGCGATTGGTGTTTCATCGACACCGACGCAACGGTTGACCGCCTTCATCAACAAAATCAACGCAGCCAACGTCGGCGTGACCGCCTCGAATGCCAGCCCGAACTTATCGATCAAGAACTCGGTTGGGCAAGCGGGCAAGCTCTTCACGATCGGCGACAATTCGATCAATCTCGTTCAGGGCGACGTATTCGATAGCTCTTCCGTCGCGATCGACTTTGATCCGTCGAGCTCCAGTGCGGATCTCGCTAAGTTCGGGTTACGCCGCGGTTTTGCGATGAAGGCGCCGCTCGCCGAAGATCTGCTCGTGTTCGGTATCAAGGACACCAACGGTCTGCCGGCCGAACTGTCGTTGTCTGGCACGTTCGACAAAGTCGATATTCCGAAAGCGCTACAGCCCGATCAACGCGAATATCAGATTCGATTTGACGGTAAAAACGGGTACACAATCACCGACGTTGCGACCTCGACGGAGGTCGGTTCCGGCACTCTCGATCTGACGACTCGGACGCTGCAGTATGGGAATTGGTCGCTGGCGTTCAACGGGCTGCCCGAGGGCGGCGACACCTACATCGTGCAACCGACGCAAGACCCGCTCGGTGATAACCGGATCGCCAGTGCGCTCGGGAATTTGCAGAACCGTAAAGACTTGCTCGATAGCGATCAGACGTTGCAGCAGGAATACGAGTCACTCGTCAACAAAGTCGGGGCGCTCACGGTACAAGCGGAAATTGGCAAGAACGCGCAAAAGGTCGTGTTTGACCACGCCAACGAAGCGCGGGCTCGAGTTTCGGGCGTGAATCTCGACGAAGAATTATCGGATTTACTGCGCTACCAGCAAGCCTACCAGGCGAACGCGCAGGTGATTCAAACGGCTGGCCGGCTGTTCGACTCGTTGATTCAGCGGTTGTAAGAACTGTAGGGGTGCTTTATGCGCGTATCGACTTCTATGATGTACGACCGTCTGACCGATCAGATGACCGTCAATTCGGATGAAATGTCACGTCTGCAGAGCGCGTTGTCGACGGGCCAAAAGTTCGCGCGACCCTCCGATGCACCGGAACTCGTCGGTCGAGTTCAAGCCTACGAGAGTCGACTGAAGACCCTCGAAGCCGACAAGGCAGCCGTACAAAGTGTGCAGATCGGGGTCGATGCACAATCCAAAGCGTTACAACAGTCTTCCGCGCTCTTCGATCGCCTTAAAGAACTGGCATTTCAGGCGGCGCAAGACCCGATCTCGCAGGCGCAGCTCGACTCGATCGCCGCTGAGGTCGGTGGAATCAAGCGCTCGCTCGTCGATCTTGCCAACACGCGGGATGCGTCCGATCGATATGTCTTCGGGGGCATCAATTCCGGCGTTCCGCCGTACGTCATCCAGCCGGACGGCAAAGTGGAGTACGAAGGTTCGACGACGCCGTTACGCGTTCGGGTGGCCGATGTGAGTTATGAGGATGCGACCGTGTCCGGCCCGAGCGTCTGGCAGGGGATCGAGCGTGGCGGTAAGACCGTCAGCATGTTCGAAATCTTGGGTGATTTCGAACAAGCCTTGCGCGAGAACAATTTATCAAATCGAACCCAAGGATTGCGCGATGTCGAAGAGTTGCTGACTAAAGTCGGCACGGCCATCGCCCGTACGGGTGGTATCCAGCAACGCCTCGATATCGCCATGCAGCAAGCCGACGAAACGACCGTGCGTGCGCAGCAAACGCTGTCGGATCTCAAGGATCTCGACTACTCGACCGCGCTCAGCAAATTGCAGCAACAAGAGATATTGATGCAGGCCTCGCAGTCGCTACTGGCGCGTATGTCGAAGTTAACGCTGCTGAATCAAATGTCTTAAGCCTTAACGGGCTGAGCTAAATCATGGCGACCGTTTCGACCAACATTCTGACGACGCTCGGTGCATCGAACATCGACGCCAAGCAGTTGACGACCGATCTCGTCAACGCCGTTAAAGCGCCGCGTCAGAAGCTAATCGACAGCGACAAGAAGCGGATCGACGCGCAGATCTCGAGCGCGGGGCTTTTGAAGAGTGCCATCGACACGTTGAAGTCCGCTTCGACCGAGCTCGGCACGCTCTCGAATCTTAATAAGCTAAGCATCAACAACTCCAATTCGGCCGTACTCACCGCCGAGGCGGGCGGTAATGGTGCGGCAATACCGGGTAATTACTCGCTAAGAGTTTCGCAGCTGGCAATGGCGGAGCGTCGACAAATTTCGACCACGTTTGCCCAAAGCTCATCGACCGTTAGCGCAGTCGATACCACCCTGAGTCTCAAAGTCGACTCAGGAGAGACAAAAACGATTGATATCAAAACGACAACGACCGCCGCACAACTGGTTTCGGCGATCAATTCCTCCGGTGCCGGCGTTACGGCACGTTTGATTAACACCGGCAGCGGGTATGTCGTGACCATGGAGGGTCCGACAGGCGCCGCAAATACAATCACCGCAACGTTTTCGACCTCTCCCGGCTGGACGTTAAACCAAACCCAGACCGCGCAGGACGCCGCGTTTACGGTGAACGGCATATCGATTACTCGCGCAAGCAATACCGTAACCGACGTCGTGGACGGCATGACCTTGCGCTTATCAAAAGTTCAAGCCGTCGGCGATGCTGACGTGCAGCTCGGCGTCACGTTCGACTCCACCCAGCTCAATGCATCGATCAATAATTTCGTTCAGGCCTATAACTTGATGTCCGACTTCATTGTTCGAGCGACGGGCGTCGCAAAAGAAGGCGACGACATCGCCGGAACGATGAAGGGTAATTCGACAGTCAAAAGTCTGTTGAGTGCGGTTCGAAGCAAGTTAACGGCGCAGTCGTCGAGTAAGAGCGGCTCGGTCGGCTATTGGTCCGATCTCGGATTATCGCTCGACCGGTACGGCGTTCTGCAGTTCGATTCTGCGAAATTTTCCAAGACCTTTAATGCATCGCCGACCGATGCGATCCGGGCGATGTCGAACAACGCACCGGCGCCATACCTATACTCGAAGAGCCCCTCGGGTCTCGCCGGCGACATGGCGATCCTGTCCAATCAGTTGATCACCACTGGCGGCACCCTCTCGACACTGAACGACAGTTTCACCAACGAGCAAAAGACGGTCACAACCAAGCAGACCAAGCTCGATGAGGAAATGCAGAAAATGACCGATCGTTACACGCAGCAGTTCACGGCGATGAACGCCGTCTTGGCACAAATGAAGACGACGTCGAACAATTTGACGGCGACCTTCAGTCAGAAGAACAATAATTGATCGGCGTGAATCGAGGGTCATGGCATGAGCAAAAAAACGGCGTCCGGATCCAAGGGTGAATGGGCCGATCGACTCGGGATGGCCGAACGATATCTCGAAGCGCAGTACGCGCTGATGGCGCTGATCGTCGGGGACGAAGCTGATCCGACGATTCCGACGGCGTTCGATACGATGCGTCGCGCGCGCGTGGCGTTCGCCGCCATTCCGCCGCTGACCGCCGAGCAGGAAACGGAGGCTTCCAAATCGAATATCGACGGTGCGATCAAATTTCTCGAGACGAGTTTGACGCTGAAGAAAAACGAGGCGCTGTTCGCCGATTGGTTGCGATCACTCGACGAGAAGGATGTCGATCCCTTGTGGCGCTTTCTCGAGCAACAACTGTCCTTGAAGGCTGATCCACAAAACGATCTGTTCGTGGTCGGTGGGCCGAGCGGTGCCGAACTTCGGAAAAAGCTCGCGGCGCGGGGCTATCGTCGATTGCTCGAGTGGACGGACATCGCCGATCCGGAAAACCTCGACGTTATTGACGAGCGCGACATCAAGAAAAAGCTCTCGGCGTTGCCCGACATGCTGGCGGTGAAGCCGCAGAACATGTGGTACCTCGATTTCGAGAACAGCCGCGATTTCAAGCCGGTGATCGAGCAGGTGACGAACCGCGTCAACTTGCTGTATGTCAATCGCAACACGACCGAACTAATGGGCGAGATCTGGACTCGCCAATTGATTGAAAATCTTCCGGCCTTGGTGTCCAACGGTCGTTCGTTGATTGCGCTTCAGGGTGGTTTTAAAGGCTATTCGGCGATCGTGCTGGGCGCCGGACCGTCGCTCGAGCCCGCGCTCGAGTGGCTGAAGACGCAGACTGAACGACCGCTTGTCATTTGCGCCTTCAAAGCGCTCAAAGCATTGGCAATTGCCGGCGTTACACCCGACATCGTCGTCTGTCTCGATCCGAAGCAGAAAACGCGACACCTGGGCGACGTCGATCTCTCCGGTGTGGCGGGTTTTGCGATCGAGGTCGCCTCGAGTCCGGGCGTCGTCGGTGCGGTGACGGATTGCCCGCTGCTGCCGTATCTCGGCTCCGACGTCACGATCGAATTGGCGCGCACGCTTGATGTTGCGAACTTTCCGATTGTCGGCACCGATGGCAGCGCGGTGCACGCAGCGCTGCAACTCGCCGCAGTGTTCGGCTGCTCCGACATCGCACTTGCGGGCGCAGACTTCGGCTTCCCCGACAATCGCTTGTACGCCGAGGGTGCTGGCAGCGGCGACAAGTTCACCGTTGCGGCGGACGGCAAGTCCTACGCACGTCAACCTCTCGACTCGCATTTTCGTGCCGGCGTGCTCGTCGAAGTGGAGGCGAACGACGGTGCGACCATCGGCGCTTCGCTCGAAATGGTGCAATTCAAATCTTGGACCGAGCGATTTATCGCCAACATCGCCAACTCCGGCACCGAGATTCGTTTCGTGAACTTTGCGCGTCGCGGTGCCGTCATCGCCGGAGCGCCGTTCATCGAGATGAACGAGTTCGGTGGTCGACGGATCGATTTCGATGTGCGTGCAAAAGTCGCGAGTGTCGCGCAGGTCGGTAAAGTGAACCTCAAGGGTCTGTCCGACCGACTGCTCGCCCGCGCCGAAAAGCTTCGTAATTTAGAAAAATCTTGCAGGCGGGCGCTCGAGATGGAAGGGCGCGGCGCTGTGACGTCCGCGGCCTACGACAAAGTCATTAAGGCCGCACGTAAGTGTCCCGAGGTATCGACCTTGCTGACCAAACAGTTGATCGCGATCAACGAGCATACCGAGCACGCCCGGACGGGTGGCGTGAGTGCGAGCGCGAACTTGTTGCCCGAGCTCGTTCGAATTTCCGCTGCAACCGCAGCCGATATCGCAATGCTCTACGCTCAAACGAGCCGCACCGCACGAGAGGTCAAAGCCGCATGATTTCCAATGGCCACGCCGCATTGCACGCTGGACGTCTCGATGAGGCGCGACACTGGTTCGAGCAGACGTTGCGCACGACGCCGGACAACGCGGAAGCCCTTGATGGTATGGGTTTGATCGCGCTGCGAGCTGGCGAAAACGATCTGGCGTCGGATCTATTCGGCCTTGCCGTGCGCTTGGATGACGGGTTCGTCGTGGCGCGCTCGCATCTCGGCACGGCCCACTATCGCGCAGGCCGCTCCGATGTTGCACTCGGGCACTTCTTAGAAGTGCTACGACATGATGTGCGCGATCCCGATCATTGGGCGAATGCCGGCAACGCGTTACGTGCGTCGGGTGAGCCTGCGGCTGCTTTGGAGGCATACGATAGCGCGCTGTCGTTGGCGCCGAACGATGCCAAGCTGTTGCTCAACCGTGGCAATGCGCTCGTCGATCTCAAGCGCTTCGACGAAGCGGAGGCCGTGTTTACGCAAGCGGTGTCGATCGACCCCGCGTTAGACGATGCAAAGTTCAATCTCGGTTTGTTGGCACTGCGTCGCGGCGACTTGTTGCGCGGCTGGACGTTGCACGAGCATCGCCGCTCGCACGAGGCGAAGCAGCGCTCGTCACGCCCGCTTTTGAATATTTCGGTATGGGATGGAAGAGAACCTCTCGACGGACGACGTATCGTGCTCTTCGCCGAGCAGGGGCTCGGTGACACGATTCAGTTTTTGCGGTTCGTACCGCAAATTCTAGCGCGCGGCGCACACGTCGATCTTTGGGTCGCGCCAACACTCGTACGGCTCGTTGCGGCATCGTTTCCGGGATGTCGGGTCTATGCGGAAGTTCCGCCGGATCTTGTCACCGATTTTTGTTGCCCCTTGATGTCGTTGGCGGCGCGGTTGTCGATTGATTGCGTCGCATTACCGGGGACGACATTTCC
>RGUL01000069.1 GCA_010027845.1 Gammaproteobacteria bacterium | reverse complement strand
GATCGCGAGCTCGCGATCGTCGAGCGCGAATCCGGCGAGCGTGCGACTGATGAGTTGACCGAGCGTGTACAGCGCCGGATCATCCGGTGCCGTTAACGCAGGTGCGGTGGTTTCGGAACGCGCGATCGTCGGTGTCGCGGCGCAAGCGACGACACTAAGAAAAGCGCACCAGAGTGCTGCTGTTTTGTTCACGGCCATGACCCCCTAAGCCGTTGATGAATCGCGTCCTGCAGTCGTATCGGCAACACGCGACCTTTGTTATCTTGAGCCTCTCTCGTCGTGTGTCAACCGCCATGAAACAGATGTCCAACATTCGTTACACCTTGGTGTTCGTCGGCTGGGTGCTGCTCGTCGGCGTGGGCATCGGCGCCGGCATCCGCGGCGCTTGGGCGAGGCCGCCCTCGACCGAATGGAATCCGGCGCTGCGCGAATTGCGCCCGACCGCCGCCGACGCGCCGTCGGGAAGGATCATCGTCGGATTTCGCAACGGCACGGGCACGACCGCTGCCGCGGCCGAGACGGCCGTCGGCACGCTCTCGCGACGCGCGCGCGTGCCGCTGTCGCGCATGGCTTCGTTGACCGACCGGATACAACTAACCCGGCTCGAAGCACCGGCCACGCAGAGCAGCGTCGCTGCGGCGCTCGCCGATTTGCGCGCCGATCCGAACGTCGCGTTCGCCGAACTCGATCAACGGCGCTATGCGCACGCGACGCCGAACGATCCGCTGTTCGCCGGGCAGTGGTACATGCAAACCGCACAGCCAGCGGCGGTCGCGGCGACCACGGCTTGGGACACCGAGACCGGCAGCGCCGGCATCGTGGTCGCCGTGCTCGATACGGGCGTGCGTTTCGATCATCCGGACTTACAGCGCGCCGCCTCGGGCGGTCGCGTGTTGCCGGGCTACGATTTCATCTCGCCCGATCGCGATGGCTCGTTCACCACCGCGAACGATGGTGATGGTCGGGATGCGGATGCTAGCGATCCCGGTGATTGGGTCACCGACACCGAAGCGAAATTGCCCTTCTATACCAACTGCACGACTGATTCGAGTTCGTGGCACGGCACGCGCGTCGCCGGCATCATCGGTGCGCGGACCAATAATTCCACCGGTGTCGCCGGCCTCACTTGGGGTTCGTGGATTTTGCCGCTGCGTGTGCTCGGCAAATGCGGTGGCTACGACTCGGACATTTTGGCGGCGATGCGTTGGTCGGCGGGACTCACCGTCGGCAGCTTGCCCGTCAACCCGTATCCCGCGCGCATCGTCAATTTGAGTCTCGGTGCGACCGGGGCCTGCCCGAGTTCCTATCAAACCGTGATCGACGAACTGATCGCCAAAGGTGTCGTCGTCGTCGCCTCGGCGGGTAACGAGTCCGGGCCGCTCAGCGCGCCGGCGGATTGTCGTGGTGTCGTGTCGGTGGTCGCGTTGCGGCACGTCGGCACCAAAGTCGGTTTCAGCAATCTCGGTGCCGATGCGACGATCGGTGCACCGGGCGGCAATTGCGTGAACACCGGCGCCGGGCAACCGTGTCTGTTCTCGATCGACACGACGACCAATTCGGGTACGACGACGCCGGCGAACGATACGTACACCGACCAACAAAACTACAACGTCGGCACAAGTTTCTCGGCGCCCATCGTCTCGGGGGTCGCGGCCTTGATGCTGTCGGTCAATCAAAATTTGACCGTGCCGCAACTCATCGCGCGTTTGCGACAAGGCGCCACGCCGTATCCCGTCGCGCCGACCGGACTCGCCGTGTGCCGTGTGCCGGCAAACACCAATGATTTGCAGTCGGCGGAATGTGCATGCACGACTGCAGCCTGTGGCGCCGGCATGACGAACGCGGTCGGCGCGTTGCGCGAGGCGCGGCGACCGATCGCGGCGATCGCCGCGCAGGGCACGGTGGCCGCTGGTCAAAATTTGGTGTTGCAAGGCGCGGGCTCCGCGGCTTCGTGTGGCCGTCGCGTGACGACCTATGCTTGGGCCGTAACCTCGGGCGCGGTCGGCACGTTGGTGTCGGGCGCTAACGCGGCGAGCGCGACGATACTCGCGCCGGCGACCGGCACGGCGCGGGTACAACTCACGGTCACCGACGATCAGGGCGCACAGGACAGTGCCGAGATCGTGATCGGCCCGACGAGCGCAACGACCACGGCGCCGTCGAGCGTCACCGCTTCGGCTTGCCCGGTCGCGATCGTGTTCGCGCCGAAGATTTCGCTGGGTACGACGACGCTGTCGTTCGCAGCACAGACCGTCGGCACTTCAAGCGCGGCGCAAGCGGTGACCGTCAACAACACCGGTAATGCCGGGCTGACGATCAGCGGCGTTTCTTTGAGTGGCGCGGATGCCGGCCAATTCACGCAAAGTAATAATTGCAGCAGCGTTGCGGTCGGCGGCTCCTGCACCATCAACGTGACGTTCTCGCCCGGCAGTTCGGGCGCGAAGTCGGCCGCGGTGTCGATCGCGCACAACGCGACCGGCAGTCCGTCCTCGATCGGTTTGTCCGGCACGGCGAACGACGTCGTGGTTGCGGCGCCCGCCGCGTCGGCCGGCAAAGGTGGTGGCGGGGCGTTCGACTGGATTTCTTTGTTGATGTTCGCCGGGCTGCTCGCGCAGCGACGCGCACGAGGTGCAACATGACCGCAGCGGGAAACGGGCCGACGATTCTCATCACCGGTGCATCGAGTGGCATCGGCGCGGAACTTGCGCGAGTGTATGCTGCGCGCGGTGCGCATCTGCTGTTGCTCGCACGACGCCGCGAATTGCTCGACGGCCTGGCCGCCGAGTTGCGTGAGCGTGGCGCGACCGTTTCGGTCTACGAAGCGGATGTGACGCGCGAAGGCGACGTCGCGCGCGCTGTCGCCGATCTCGAAGCACATGGCGGACGGCTCGATCTCGTGTTCGCGAATGCAGGCTTCGGGGTCGCCGGTGCGATTCAAAATCTCGCGCTCACCGATTATCGCCGCCAATTCGAAACCAACGTATTCGGCTTGCTGCGTACGATCTACGAAACGCTGGAGTCCCTGCGTGCCGCCCGGGGCCGCTTGGTGCTCGTCGGCAGCGTTGCCGGACACGTCGCCGCGCCGAATGCATCGGCGTATGCGGCGAGCAAGTTTGCGGTGCGTGGTCTTTCCGAGGCGGTGCGCGGCGATCTCGCGACGCTCGGCATCAAAGTCACGCTCGTATCGCCGGGCTTCGTCGACTCCGACATTCGACGCACCGACAACCGTGGTGTCGTGCATCGCGGCGTGCCGGATCCGGTGCCGGCGTGGTTGCGCGTGCCTACCGATCTCGCCGTGCGCGAAATCGTGCGTGGTGTCGATGCCGGTCGCGCCGAGATCGTCGTCACCGGGCACGGCAAGGCGATCGTGTTCTTCGCCCGTCACTTCCCGCGTCTGATGCGCTGGTTTTTGTTGCGTGCGTATCGCGGTCGTCCAGAGCCGCGCGCGAATTGAGTTGGCGCCTCGATCGACGATACCTCGCGTGACGATCCGAAGATTATTCCCGACGTTCGTGCACGTCGCGCCGTTACAGCGCCGCGGCGCCGCGGCGTTCAATGCGCAGTTGCTGCGCGAGTGTCTGCAGTTGCGTCTTGACGATCCGGCGGGCCGACGTTGGTCGCAGCGTAACTATCCCGGCGGCTACACGTCCTACGGCTCACAGAGCCGAATGCAACGCATGTCGCCGACTTTTGCCGCGCTCGAGCGCAAGTTGCAGCGACATTTGCGTTCGTTCGTGAGTGCGCTCGAGTTCGAGCTCGACGGTCGTGAACTCGTGATGACCGATTGCTGGGTGAACATCATGCCGCGTCACGTGGTGCACGGTTTGCATTTGCATCCCGGCTCGACCGTGAGCGGCACCTATTACGTCCGCACACCGCGTGGTGCGCCGGGACTCAAATTCGAAGATCCGCGGCTCGATCGCTATATGGCTGCGCCGCCGCGGCGTGCCACCGCGTCAGTCGACGCGCGCACGTGGCACACCGTGCCGGCGCGCGCGGGGCAGGTCGTGTTGTTCGAAAGCTGGTTGCGGCACGAAGTGCCGACGAACACGGTCGATGCCGAGCGCGTCAGCGTCTCTTTCAACTACAACTGGTTTTGACCGCTGCGATGTGGGTTGCCGACGAGTCAAAGATGACCTTGCAATAAAGCCGGGCCTAGCGGACCGTCGCCGAGTGCGCGATGCGCAATACCGAGAGCAGCGACCCGCGTTTCTAGCGAGCGCTCGAAAAAATAATCGAGTAGCTGCCGCGATGCGTCGCGCCAGGCATCGCCCGCTTGCAGTAGATCGAACACTGCCGCGTCCAGTTTGACGGGATCCAGCGCGCCGTCGCGCGCGATGGCGTTGCGGGCGCGCCGCTCGAACCACGGTGAGAAGAGTTGTCGGTCGCGCACGATGCCCCACGCGGTGACGAGGTGCGCGCCATCCCAACGCGGTGCGATCGAAACGTCCGCCTCGCGCAGCCAGGCGTCGCGATAGGCGGTGTCGATCTCGCGCACGTGCCAACTCCAAAGATTTCGCACCAGACCCGGTCGCAGCACGGCGAGTTCGAGCGCGACGGCAGCGCCGAATTCCTCGCCTACTACGTCCACCGACTCGATGCCGCGCTGCGTCAAAAGTTCGGCGACGATCGCGGCATGCGCAGCCGGCGAGTGGTTTAATCCGGCGCTCGTTTCGGAGGCGCCGAAGCCCGGCAGATCGGGTAGCAACAGCGGCCGCGCGGCGACCAGCGGCGTGAATTGTCGCGACAAGGTGCGCGCGGAGCTCGAGGCACCGTGCAAACCGAGTAATAACGGTCCTGCGCCGCCACGATGCTCGAGTGCATGAACGGCGCCACCCGCCCATTCGATCATGGTGCTTTGCAGTCGCGGTGCGTCGTGCACGGTTTGTGGTGGCGGTGGTGGCGTGCGCACGCCGCTCGGTAGCCAGTGCTCGATTAGATATCGTTCGTTCACCGCTTGTCGTTCTTCGACGCTAGGACCGGCGTGCAACACGGTGAAATTCGACGGTAAGCCGCGTTCGATCAGCGCGTCGACTTCGGACAAATCGGGCTTGCCCGCCCAGCGCATCAGCGTCGCCGGGACGCGAACTCGCGAAATCAGTCGATGTTTCGCGGTGTAAAACGCCGGTCGATACGCAGCCGCATAGTCCTTGCCGGCGCGCAGATAATCGAGCATGGCGCGGTGCAGAGCCTCGGGTGACGGCAGATCGACGCGCAGTCGATTGGCCGCGAGGTCATGATGCCAGGGCGAAAACAGTGCGAGCGACCGCACCATGTCCCAATGTGTGAGCAGATGTCCGCCGTCGCGTCGCGGCGTGACGTCGGGGAAATAGCCGGCGAGCATCGCATCGAGGTCGGCATCTTCTTTGTGACCGGCAGTGTCGAGCATGCAAAACGCGACGCGCTCGGGGTGGCTGTGGGCGAACAACTGCGCAATTTCCGCCCCGGTCGCGTTGCCGTACAAGGCGGCACGCTCGATGCCGAGCGCATCGAGAAACATGCGTAGAGGTGCGACGTAATCCTGTAGTTCCGGTTTGGAAGGTTCTCCCGGCAGACGATCGGAGAGCCCGTAGCCCGGGGTGTCGACGCAGATCGCGGTGAAATTTTTCGCTAGTCGCTGCGCCATCGGCACCGAAAACGCACTCGACTGTGGTGACGGATGCAACAACAGCACCGGCGGTCCGTCACCGGCGCGTCGATAGTGCATTTGCATGCCGTTTTCGAGTACGACGAAAAGCCGGTGCATGGTCAAACTCCTCCCGTCGACCGCCGTCTGTTGCACGTGCGCGACGTGTATTGCGAGAACATCATAAATGTAAGACGATTGGCGCCGCGTTTTTTTTCGCGCAGGAGTGCAGATGAATTTTCGCAAAGCCCAGTGGATGGCGGTTGCCGCCGCGGTGTCCGCCGCAACGGTGGCCGGAGCACAAACCGAAACCGGTGGCCTCGAAGAGGTCACGGTCACCGCACAACGTCGCGAGCAGAGCTTGCAAGACGTGCCGATTGCGATCACCGCATTCACGGCCGAGCAACTCGCGCGCCGCAACATCGTCGACACCTACGATCTGGTGCGTAACATCCCGAACCTCACCGGCAACAACAACGTCGGTGTGGGCACCTCGAGCTCGTACTACATCCGTGGCATCGGCAACGGCGAGTCCATCGCGACCTTCGACGTGCCGGTCGGCACCTACGTCGACGACGTCTACATCGCCCGCCAAAACCAGAACAATTTCAGCATGTTCGACGTCGAGCGCATCGAAGTGCTGCGCGGCCCGCAGGGCACCTTGTTCGGTCGTAACACGACTGGTGGCGCGATCAACATCGTCATGAAAAAGCCGAGTGCCGAGCATCGTGGCTACGTCGAAGCGGGCATCGGCCGCTTCGGTCTGTATTCGGCCCGCGCCTCGACGGACTTGCCGATCAGCGACAAAATTTTGACCAAGCTGTCGGTCTATAAAGTCAAAGACGACGGTTACGCCTACCAAATTTCCACCGGAAACAAGCTTAACGATCGCGATGCCACCGGTTTGCGCGGTGAAGTACGTTTACTGCCGACGGATTCTTTGACGGTCGATTTGATCGCCGAATGGATCGCCGATCGCAACACCAACTTCCTCAACGTGCTCGATGCGAACGGTAATCGCGTCGTCAACAACAAGCTGCAAAAGGGCGCGTTGGTCGGTACGTTCGTCGGCGCGAAAGCGAACTTCGACATCGGTAACGAAGCGAGCACGCGCGCGTACACCATGAACGTGAAGTGGAATCTCGGCGAGAACCTCTCGCTGACCTCCATCAGCGGCTACCGCTACACTTACCACGATTTCTTGGTCGACTCGGGCGGCGATCTGCCGCGCGTCAGCACTACGCGCGGTTTTACGCCGCTCGACAACGCCGGTCGTCACGAGCAGAAGTCGCAGGAATTCAAGCTAAACGGCGAGAGCATGGGTGGCACGCTCAACTGGGTGAGCGGCATCTACTACATGAAGGAGAACAACGTCACCGACTTCGCCAACGCGAGCACCAGCACCGTGAACGGCGCGTTCACGGTCAGCGGTGATCGCACGATGAAGAACGGCCTCGATGCGTTCGCGGTCTACGGTCAAGGTGACTACAAACTGTCCGACGCCTTCACGCTCACGGCCGGCTTGCGCTATACGAGCGAGAAAAAAGATTTCTCGATCGAGCGTAATCCGGGTGCCGGTGGTCCTGCGTTCTCGACTGCCGCGGTCGCAGCGGCGGGAATCCCGCTCGAGCTCGATCAAAAACTTTGGACGCCGCGTCTCGCCCTCGAATATCGGGTCAATCCGGACGTGATGTTCTTTGCGTCGGCGACTCGTGGCTTCAAGTCGGGCGGTTGGCCTGCACGTGCCGCGGCGAATACCGCGTTCATCCCGTTCAAGCCCGAGAAGGTGTGGTCGTACGAAGCCGGCACGCGTGCCGATCTGTTCGACAACACGCTGCGCTTGAACGCGACCGCGTTCTACGCGATCACTTCGGACGTGCAGATTCCGGCGCGCATCGACGTGAACGGCACACAGATCTCGACCACCACCAACCCGGCGGATCTCAGCAATCGTGGTCTCGAAATCGACGCCACGTGGGCGCCGATTCGTGGGCTGAACGTGACCGCCGGCATCGGTACGCAGCGCGCGCGTTACACCAACATCGCGGCGACCGTGCTCGCGCAGGCGGCGGTCTGCCGTGCCAACCCGACCGCCAACTACAACGGCGCGCCGGCGTGTAATGCGAACTTCGTCGACATGTTCGGCAACATCGCGACTCCGGTGCGTGCACCGGATTACACGGTGAGCTTGGACGCGAGTTACGAGTTCCGCATGGGCAACGTGATCCTCGAGCCGAGCGTCGGCATGAACCGCAGCGATGCGTACGCGATCGCCACCACCGGTAGCGCGTCGAGCACCAACGGCACGTGGTCCGGTACGCAGACGTATTTGAACGCGGGTCTGAACGTGAAGCTGGCCGATGCGCCGGGCTTCACGCTCGCGATCGATTGCCGCAATTGCCAGGACAAGGCTTACCCGATGTCGGCGCTGGGCGTGTTCCAGTTCCTCGATCGTCCGGGCAGCTGGAGCGCGCGCGTCCGCTACCGGTTCTGATCGGCGACTCGCCGCCAGTCCTTCGTGTCCAACAAAGGGCCGCTCCCGCGAGGGGGCGGCCTTTTTTTATCTCGGCTTCCATGCTTCGTCTGTAGTAAGGATTATTTCCTTGCTAAAGTAAGGAATGGCCAAGGTCACCCGTAAACTGCAAATCACCTTACCCAAGCGTCTGGCCGAACAGGTCGGCATCGCCCCGGGCGACGAAGTCGAGTTTGCCGTCGCGGGCGAGGGCTTGCGGTTGACCCCGCGGGCCGCTGCGCCGACCGACTTGAGCGCTGACGAACGCTTGCGCCTGTTTCGCGAGGCGACGGCGCGGCAAGAGTCGCGTAATGCCGCTTTCGGCATCCTTCCACCTGTAGCCGACCGCGGCTTGCGGCGCGACGAGCTGTACGAACGTGGCCCACCTGCGCCTGGTTGACACCAACGTACTCGTCTACCGGTTCGATCCGCGCGATCCGCTCAAGCAGCGGCGTGCGACGGAGCTGCTGGAGGCGGGCCTGCAAGACCGGACGCTGCGGCTTGCTCATCAATCCATCGTCGAGTTCGTGGCCGTGACGACCCGTCCTCTAGAAAACCTCGGCGGGCGGACATTGATGACCGTCGACGAGGCGCTCTTCGAGGCGGAAAACCTGCTGCGGCAATGGGACGTGATCTACCCCACGCGCGAGGTGCTTTCGACCGCGATGCGCGGTATGACGCACTACCGCTTGCCGTGGTTCGACGCCCAGATATGGGCGATCGCCGAGGTGTTCGGGTTGCGCGAATTGCTCTCCGAAGACTTCGAGCATGGCCGCCACTACGGACGCGTGCGGGCGGTTGACCCGTTTCTCGCCATCCCCGGCGTGCACGAGTTGCCGGCGATGTACTAACCCGTCGCTACATTGACACTCGGCGGTGCGATCCCTAGAATCCGCGGCCTTTCTCGGACTCCGCCTCGGGCGAGGGTCCGAAAAACAGCGGTTTTTCGCGACGCCGGGCCGCCCTCGCAAGGGGGTGGCCCGGGTTGTCTCGGGAGGCCGCCCACCGCAGCCGGTCGTGTAGCTGTCGGTCGTCGGTCCGGGTTCTCCCGCTCGCGCGGGATGTTTTAGCGGGCCAGAACGAGCGACGTCTCCTGACGCTGAAGACTTGGAGACTGCATGGCCACGACAGGTCAGCTGATCCGCGCTCCGCGCCGGACCAGGGTTGAGAAGACGAAGGTTCCGGCGCTCGGTGCCGCCCCGCAAAAGCGCGGCGTCTGCACGCGCGTCTACACCACCACCCCGAAGAAGCCGAACTCCGCGCTGCGCAAGGTCTGCCGCGTGCGACTCGTCAACGGTTACGAGGTCACCTCGTACATCGGCGGTGAAGGCCACAACCTGCAAGAGCACTCGGTGGTGCTCATCCGCGGGGGTCGTGTGAAGGATCTGCCGGGCGTGCGCTACCACACGGTGCGCGGCACGCTCGACTGTGCGGGCGTCAACGACCGCAAGCAGAGCCGCTCCAAATACGGCGCCAAGCGCCCCAAGAAATAAGAGACAGGAGAGCGAACGATGTCACGTCGTGCACAAGCCCCCGTCCGTCACATCCTGCCGGACCCGAAGTTCAACAACGACATGCTCGCCAAGTTCATGAACGTAGTCATGAAGAGCGGCAAGAAGTCGCTCGCAGAGCGCGTTGTCTATGAGGCCATCGAGCAGAGCCGCCAAGGCAGTGACTCCGTGGATCCCCTCGAAACGCTGAACAAGGCGGTCGAGAACGTGAAGCCGCGCCTCGAGACCAAGAGCCGCCGCGTCGGTGGTGCGACCTATCAGGTCCCGATGGAAGTGGCCCCCGCCCGTGCAGTGGCGCTCGCCTTCCGCTGGATCGTCAATTACGCCTCGGCTCGCAAGGGTTCCTTCAAGAAGGCGCTCGCAACCGAACTCAAGGAAGCCGCCCTCGGCCAGGGTAACGCGATCAAGAAGCGCGACGACACCCACAAGATGGCGCAGGCCAACCGCGCATTCGCCCATTTCCGTTTCTAAGTTCTCCCCCGACGAACCAAAACTCCCGCCGAGGTAACTCATGTCTTCCGCCGTCGCCGAAAAACCCACTTCCAACCCGAACTCGCCTGATCGTGCGTTCCCGCTCGAGAAGACGCGCAATATCGGCATTGCCGCGCACATTGATGCCGGCAAGACGACCCTGACCGAACGTATTCTCTTCTACACCGGCATGATCCACAAGATCGGCGAGGTGCATGAGGGCACGACCGTCACCGACTGGATGGAGCAGGAGCGCGAGCGCGGCATCACGATCACGTCCGCCGCGACGACCTGCTTCTGGGAG
>RGUL01000068.1 GCA_010027845.1 Gammaproteobacteria bacterium | reverse complement strand
CCACGCGGCTGCGCGCGTCCGACACGGTGATGGTCATCGGTGCCGGTCACACGCTGCCGGATGACGTACACGCCACGCTGCTGCACGAGCGCGAAATAGTGACCATCGCAGTCAACAGCGCGCTTCTGCCGCTGGCGTCGCGGGGCTTCTGGCCCGACATGCTGCTGTGCCGCGAGTCGATCAGCATGGCCGAGCAGATCCGCCGCGCATCCCAGGTGTGGCGCCAGATGCCGCGCTCGGAGTGGCCGATTGCGGTGCTCGACGCAGGCACTCACCACGACACATGGCTCGCTTGTTTGGAGGTCTGCGCGGATGTTCGATGGTTCGTACCGGCCTCGACACAGACGTTCGGGCTCGCCGCGCACACGGGCATTGAGCCGCTGTATGGCGGCACCTCCAACGTGACCGCCGCGGTGGCGCTTGCCGAGCGGTGGGGCGCTGAGCGCATCGAGCTGCTTGGATGCACGCGCGCCTTCGGACCAGACGGCCAGGCGTATGCCTCGGGCTCGGACTGGTCCACGGTCAAGCTCGAGCGCGTCGAGGCGGCGACTCTGCCCGATGGCACGGTCGATCACTACCTCGGGCACGTGTCGGGCCTCGAGGCCAAGGATGCGCTGCACCTGGCATCGGGCCAGCGACCGCCGCTGCGGGTCGAGCGCATGGTGCCTGTGGTCGCGGTGGACGGCTCGCAGCGATGGGCGCCCGAGACCCTCGAGGGAGACCGCGAGTGGCTCGCCACCTTCGCCGCGCGCCGGCCTGAGCTTGACCTGTGGCAGCACGAGCCCGACGTAGCCATCGACGGCTGGGGCCACGCGCCGCGCCGGTCACTACAGGCCGAGGCGTTCGACGCACGCTCCGACATACAGGCGCAGACAGAGCGCACGCTGGCGATGGTCAAAGCAATGGGCGACGGCACGCCGGCAGTAGATGTGCCGGGCTTGCTCGAGGGCAGCGCCATCGTGGACTATGCGGCAGCGGGCGACACGCTCACGGTGTTGCGCACGATGCGCAACAGGGGTCCTGCTGTCACCGTGCCGGCTGTCTGCCGAGCATGGGAGTCGGCGGCGCACCGAGTTGCCGAGTGGGTCCGTTGATTGCCGGACTGGCCGATATCGGACACACTCGCTGACAGTGCGAGTACACGCCAGCGAGGTTTGCCATGGGTGCCGGGTCTGACCTGCTGAGTCGTCGTGCGTCCAAGCGGGCGCTTGATGCGAGTCCGATCATCGGCGTTCCGCAGCCGGCGCCCGTGCTCGAGCTTGCGTCCTACGCTGGGCGCGATGCCCCTCCCGCTACGCTGACGCGGTGGCGCGGTGGCCAGTGGGGCACGCTGTCGTGGTCCGACCTGCTGGGCATCATGCAGAATGCCGAGATCACCGGCGCCACCGAGGATTGGGCGCGGCTGACTCGGCGCATGTACCAGGACGCGCATTTGCTGGCGCTGCGCGGCACGCGGCTCGACCCCATCAGCGGAGCGGACTTCGACGTTGCTCCGGGCGGTGCATCGGCCATCGACGCACAGGCGGCGCGCGATGTCGACTTGATGCTGCGGTCGATTCCCGACCTTCCGACGCTGCTTGATGCCGTGCTTGACGCCGTGTTCGTCGGCTACTCGGTGCAAGAGATCATCTGGGGTGTGCGCGGGTCGTGGGTGTGGCCTGAGGCCATCGACGTCCTTGAGCCGCATCGGTTCCGCTTCGACCGGCTCATCCATCCGTATCTGTGGGACGACGGCCGGCTCGGAGGCGACATCGACGCCAATATGCAGATTGGCCTGATGGGCAAGCCGCTGCGCGAAAACAAGTTCATTGTGCACATGCCGCGGGTCATCCCCGACTACGCCATCAGCTCGGGCATCCTGCGAAGCTGCGTGCGCCCGTGGTGGGTCAAGTGGCAATGCGTGTCGTACAACCTCAGCGGCGCCGAGGTGAGCGGCAATCCGCGAGCGATTGGCTTTGTGCCAGTCGACACGCCGCAGCCGCTTCGGCAGAATCTGTTTGACGATCTACAAAACCTGTCGGCCACCGGGACGATGGTGGTTGACGAGCGCGTGCGGGTCGAGATCCAGAATCCTTCCGCACAGGGCGCATCGTCGGTGTGGTCCTCGCTACAGCAGTGGTGCGACGACAGCATGACCAAGGCGGTGCTCGGCTCGACGCTGAACACCGAGGTTGGCGCGACGGGCGGCAACCGCGCGCTCGGCGAGTCGCAGGCAGCGACGACCATCGACCCGCGCATCAAGAAAGACTCGGCGAGTCTGTGGGCCACGATTGCGCGTGACCTGATTCGGCCGTTCCTTGAGTTCAACATCTGGCGATACGGCGAACGCATGCCGGCGCTGCCGGTAGTCTCGACGCGCTTTGCCGAGGAGCTGTCGCCTAAGCCCAGCGCGGAGCTCATCACCGTGGGCGGCGTGACCATTGACGAGCTGCGTGCTCGCGATGGTCTGCCCGAGTGGGGTCCTGAGCGCGGCGGCAACCGCGTGGCGCGCACCGCTGCGGATGCTGCGTCGATGATGCCCACGGCATCTCAGGAAGATGCCAGCCCTGTCAACGTGCAGGCTTTGGCAGATATTCTTTCAGCCGTTTCGGAAAAGAAACTGGCTCCGCAGGCCGCGATCATCACCATCCGCAACGCCTTCCCGTCCATCTCCGATGCCGATGCCGCATCGATGGTGCAGGCACAGGCGTCCATCATGCTGCCGTCCGAGCTACTGCCGCAGCCGGCAGCCGCGGCGCCCGCGACGACGCCGCTTGCAACCGAGTACAAGACCACGCCCAGCGTCGGCGAGGTGTGGTCGGACTCGCAGGACGGCCACCGCCTCGAGGTCAAGGCTGTGGGCGGCGGCCACGTGTACTTCGCGGACCTGGACGACGCCAATCCGCAGCGGCAATGGCGGTGGACCGAGCAGCACTTCGCAGAGCGGTGCATCCCGCCTGCATCGCCACCGAGCGCATCGCCTGAGACCGCGGCAGCGGGCATTGCGGGGCAGCTCGCGATGGAGCCCGCGCAGACCACCTACGCGTCCGGGGGTGCGCCCGCGGCTTCCCCTTTTCCATGGGAGATGGCCGACCGGATAGCGAGCGAGATGCTCGAGGATACGCCGACTTCCACGCCCTGAGCGATGCAGACCAGCGAGTCGCACAGGCCACCATCGGTATCCCGCAACAGGTCAGCGGAGCGGGAGTCGTGGCGGCTCTGCCGATTGCAGACCGATGGATGGAGACACTCGCAGGCGCCCTCGAGTCCGACAAGCTTGACGAGTGGGGCGCAAGCATTGAGAAGGATCCGCAGTTTGCGGCGCTCGTTTATCAGACGCTGATGACCGCCGACATGGGCGGGCAGCTCGTCGTGCGCACGGTCGAGGTGCCCGAGTCTGCGCCGCGCTCGGTGCCACTCGCGCGCGTGACTGGTGACGCGTTTTTCGCGATGCCTTTCGAAGAGGCCATTCGCGAGTTCTTGGCGCGGCGGCTGATTACGCCGGCTCAGTATCGGCGTCTGTCCGCCGAGGCTCGTGCGCGGGCATTCTCGGTCAGCAACATGACCTCGACCGAGCTCGTGCGGCGCGTGCGTGAGATTCTCGCTGACCAGCTCAATCAGGGTGTCAGTCTGCGCGAGTTCACTGCGTCCGTGCGTGCGGGCGAAGTCGACCTCGGTGTGACTCCGACGAGCAGCTACTACCTCGAAAACATCTTCCGCACGAACACGCAATCCGCGTATGGCGCAGGCCGATTGCGGCAGATCACCGCGCCCGAGGTCATGGCCGCGCGTCCGTTTGTCGAGTACCGCACCGCTGGTGACAACCGCGTGCGACCGAATCACGCGGCACTCAATCGCATGGTGTTTCGCCAGACCGACCCAGCGTGGCAGCGGTATGCGCCGCCGCTCGGCTATCAGTGTTTTGTCGGAAGCACCCCAGTAGCAGGGTCATTTCTCGCGGCGGTCAGGGCACTCTACACCGGTGAGTTTGTAGAGCTTAGGACCCATTCCGGACGGTCGGTCACTGTGACCGCAAACCACCCATTGGCGACCGTAGACGGGTTCGTTCCTGCGAATAGCATTCACGAAGGCGACGAGGTGCTCTGTCATCAAGCACCGGTCTGGACTGCGCTTGACAGCGAGATCGACCCAGAGAATCGTCCATCCAGCGCTGAGCAGGTATTCCGTGCGCTTCCGGAACGGAACCGTTCCAAGCTTCGGGTAATGCCCGAGGATTTCCACGGCGAAGCGAAGTTCTGGAACGGCGACGTCGATGCTGTAACCGCAGACGGGATGCTGTTGAACAACCCCAAACCCGAGGCCGCGAAGGATGTTGGCGATGTCATGTTCGCCATGTCCAATGAACGAGCCGTTGGCGAATCGTGTGGCGGCTCGTTTAGCCATGGATTCAGCGCTCCAAATCTTTCCCCTGGAAGCGCTATTAGCGGCAGAGACTTGCCGCCTGCGCTGCTCGACGGTCATCTGCGACCACTTGACCCGCTCCGCGTCGGATTGACTGCGGGGCTGCCTGCCAGCGGCTATGAGCCATCGGTCAACGACTCTGCGACTGACTCCATAGATTTTCGAGAGTTGATTGACAGAAGCTCCGGAGTCGTAGCGCTTGAGAAAGTCGTCTACGTCAGAAAGTTCTTTGCGAGCGACCATGTTTACGACCTCCAATCCGACACAGGACTGTTGGTAGCAGGTGGCATCGTCACTAGCAACTGCCGATGTGCCGTAGTCACTCGGCGCGAGCGTGATGTGGATTTGACTCGCGTGGTCGACGCGTCCACACTCCCCATCGAGCCCGATCCTGGGTTCGGCAATCCAAGGCTGTAAATGCCCCACCACCTTGAGGCGTTCGCACTCAAGGCAACCGGCAGCAGTAAGACTCTCGCGGCGCCCGTCATGTCGGTCGGGCTCGCCGAGACCACCGTTGCGCGCTCGCGGCACGTGGGCCTGACGGGACCGAATCCCGAGCAGCGCACGACCTGGATTCACGTAGCCAATGAGGGCGAATGGGAAGGCCATCCCAACGGCCCGTTCGCGCTCGACCGCAGCACGTTCAAGCAGTGCATTGCGGCGCTGCGGCAGACGGCTACGCCGCCTCCGGTCGACTACGACCATGCGAGTCTGCGGCCGCTCGACGGCCAGCCGACGCCGGCTGCGGGCTACGTGCTCGACCTCGAGATGCGCCGTGACGGGCTGTATGCGCTTGTCGAGTTCACGCCCAGCGCGGCGCAGATGATCCGCGGCGGCGAGTACCGGTTCTGCTCCGGTGTGTTCGTTTGGGATGCGGCGGACCGTAAGACCGGTGAGCCGATTCCCTGCCAGCTCGATTCCATCGGGCTGACCAACAAGCCGTTCATCGACGGCCAGCATGCGATCCGGCTGAGTCGCCGGGCGCTCTCTACGGGAGAGACTATGGAGATCAGCAAGAAGGATCTGATGGCCAAGCTGGATGCGCTCGTCGCGGGTCCGGCTGTGACTGGCGAGCAGCTCGATGCGCTCGTTGAGTTCCTCAAGAAGTCGGCTGGCCCTGAGGTCGAGGCTGCCGAGGAAGCCGCCGAGGAGAAGGCCGAGGCTAAGTCCGAGTCGATGCCGCCGCCCGCTGGCGAGGTCGAGGAGTCCGAGGTGGTCGACATGGCGTGTGGCCCCAAGGGCGAGCGCGAGATGGGCAAGAAGGCGCTTGCCGCGCCGCCGCCGCCTGCGATGGCCATGGCCGAGCCGATGGTGCCTGCCGAGCCCGTGCCCGCGCTGGCGCCCGAGACGGCCGCTGCGGCCACGCAGGACGCCGCGGCGATGCTGCTGACCAAGCTCGCTGAGATGACTGGCCTGGATACGGCCAGCATCATCGGCTCGCTCGACGCTAACGCGGAGTCGATCAAGGCGGCATTCCTCGGGGCCAATGGCGGCGCTCTGCCGGCCACGGTGCTGTCGGCCAAGCTCGAAGCGCAGGACGCTACGATCACCGCTCTGTCGGCCGAGGTGGCCCGGTATCGTGCCGACGAGGCCAAGCGTGCGGACGCTGCGCTCGTGGCCGAGGTCGAGGCGCACGTGGCCGCTGGGCGCATCCTGCCTGGCAGCCGCGAGACCTGGGTGAGTCTGGCGCGCAAGGCGCCCACTGAGTTCCGCGCGCTTGCGGCGAAGCTCCCGAGTGCAGTGCCGATGGGCCGCGAGGCTCCGGTTGAGGCGCCCGCCACTGCGCCCAACGGCGGCGCCGGAGACCCCGACAAGTCGCATCCTCGCTTTGCCGTGCTGCATCGGCAGTACAGCGATCCGAGCAGCCCGTATGCGCGGCTGCTTCCCCACAGCGGTCCGGAGCGCGAGGCTGCAATCGAGCGCGCCGTCATCAACCACCTTCGTCGTGAGCAGCCGATCAGCGGCTGAGGAGATAGCACATGGCTCTTTCGGCAGACTTCACCCGGCCCTCGCGAGGGCTCAACAACAAGCGGACTGAGACCTTCTCGATCCGCACCTCGAGCACGCTCTACATCGGCTCGCTCGCGGCCTTCACGACCATTGGCCGTGTCCAGGCTGCGGCGGCTGCGACGAACCTTCGTCCGGCTGGCGTGGTCGAGGAAATCTACAACGAGAGCGGCGCGCTCATCAGCGCGGCCACTGGCAACGCGGCGGGCACCGTCCGCGCGCGCATCGCGTGGGGACACGAGGTGTTTGTCGCGATCCGCACCGCGGCGCGCACGTTCGTCAACCTCGGCCGCAACGTGTTCATCGCCGACGATGAGGCGGTCACGGACACCACGGCTGCCGGCACCGCGGCAGTCCGCGTCAACATCGGCTCTCTCACCGAAATCAACTCGGCCAAGACCTTCGGGTGGCTCGCCCTCCGCGTGTACGGCGATACCAACGCGGTCTGATTCCACTACCACCTAGAAGGGACCAACACCAATGCCCGCTCTGACTGGACAGCTCAACTCCATCAACGTGAACACCGAGTTCACGACGATGGCGAACGACATCTTCAACCGCCGCGTCAACGGCCCGTGGTCCGCGCTCTGCAAGGTCATGCCGATCAGCGGCAGCAGCCTCGAGCTCGACGCCATCGGCCCGAGCCCGGCTGTGTCGAAGATGCTCGGCTCGCGCCCGTTCTCCTCGCTTCGCGCGTACTCCAAGCCCACGCCGGCTGTCGAGTACACCGCGGACGGCCTCGAGCTTCCGCGCTCGGTGGTCGAAGGCGACAAGTCCGGCATGGTCCGCGGCCGTCTCGCGGACTACCTCGCTTCGACTGCCGACTTCTTTGAGAAGCCGGTGATCGACCTGCTGCTCAGCAACCCCATCGGCATCGACGGCGTGTCGCTGCTCAACGACTCGCACCCGTTCGGCGCGGCTGGCGGCACGTGGGATAACCGCACCACCAACGCGCTGTCGCAGACCGAGCTCGAGGCTGGCATCGTCGCGATGCGTGGCCTCCGCTTCGAGAACGGCGAGCCCGCGGGCTTCTTCCCGACGCATCTCGTGGTCGGCCCGGCGAATGAGCGCGAGGCGCTCGACCTCGTGGGCGGTGACCGCATGATGCCCGTCAGCAACGCCGGTGCGCCCGATGCGGCTGCCTCGGTCGTCGCGGCCATCGCGCTCCGTAACTGGGTCGGTGGTCGCCTTCAGGTGATCGTCGTCGACCGCTTCGCGAACGGCACCAACGACAACGACTGGATGCTCTGCGACCTGTCGAAGCCGAACGTCCGCCCGCTCGCGGTTGGTCAGCTCATCGCGCCCTCGGGCGTGGTGGTCGATGACCCGCATTCCGAGGCCATGATCCAGCGCGCCAACTACCAGTACTACGTGAGCGCGTGCGCCGCGCTTACCGGGTACGCGCCGCACTGCATCTACGGCCGCGTCGCCTGAGTAAATCACGGTGAGTGATGCCGGCCGGTGGATGCCTCCCCACCGGCCGGCATGACCCCTTGCGAGGCATGGAGTTGATAATGTCGTCCAGCAACTTTGGTTCTCTGTATGCGCGCCTGCCCGACAACCCGATCACGGCCAAGTCGGACGGTAAGACGTACAAGCATTCCGTTCCCACTCGCGACGAAGCGCGGGTGTTGATCGAGGTCGAGGTTACGCCGACGAATGGCATCGTCATCGGTGGCCAGCATGTCCGCCAGGGCACGCATCGCCTGGTGGTCTATGAGACCGAGCTTTCCGACATTGAAGCGCGTGTCGCGACCGACGAGCACAAGCGCGCGTGGTCGGAGGCCATCAAAACCTTCAACCGCGCCCTCGACCGATTCGTGATCTCCTCGGTGGGCAAGGACGATGGCTCCGAGGCCTACCGGCTCCGCAAGGAGCAGGCGATCAAAATGTTCGGCGAGACCACCCCGAGCCTCGAGTTCTCGCGCAACTTTCCTGGCGGCATGCCGCCGATTGCGCGGCTGACCAAGGTGGAACAGCTCAAGGCGCCTGAGACCGAGACCAATCGCGACGCCACGCGCCTCGAGGGGCTAGTGACCAAGCTGGCCGAGACTCTCGGCAAGGCCATGGCGGCTTCTCAGCAGTCGAGTGGAGCGCGAGCGAATCAAGCGAGGTGAACCGTGGCCGCGTGGGTCGATGCGAACTTCATCAATCTGATGATCGGCACCGCGGCCCGCACGGCGCTCGGTCTATCTGGCAACACGTTCACGCACTACCAGAACGCCGCCCAGGGGACGGTGATTTCGGCCATGCAGTATGCCGGCTACACGCCGCCGGATACGGTCGATCACCTGACTCCCCAGGGCGCGTTTCTGGCGCAGCTCGTGGCCGGCATCATGGTCCGCGATGCCTTCCAGTTCCGAAAGGGCATCAGGCTCCCGTTCGATCCGAGCGGCACCATCAGCGAGGCGCTGTTCCGGCTGGATGCACTCTACAACAAGAAACTGCCGATTCCCGGCATGACGCCTGACACGCTGGCCGGGTACGGAGGCAACATCAGCAGTCCGACGACTGGCACCAACGCGCGCCCGAGCTACTTCGGCCCTGGCAAGTTGCAGGGGTTCTGATGACCTTCCGGGTCAACGGAGCGCAGCAGACGAAACGCGAGATTGACGCGGCCATCGCGCGTGCGCGCGACCTGACGCCGGTGCTGAACGTAGCGGCCGCGGACACAAAGACGCTCATCGATGACGCGTTCGATGGCAGCCATTCGCCCGATGGAACGCGCTGGCAGGCGCTGTCTCCGCGCACGATTGCCAAGCGGCGTCAAGGCAGCAGCAAGCCGCTGATTGACACATCCATTCTGCGCAACTCCGTGACAGCCACGGCGCGCGGAGTCGTGCTTTCGTTTGGCACGAACGTCATCTACGCGCGTCCGCATCAGATGGGCTTTGAGCGCACCGGCCAATACAAACGCACGCGGTACAATCCGCGACGCGAAGAAGGCTCGCCGTGGCGCTACTCGGTGCCAGCTCGGCCGTTCTTGCCGGTCACGCCGCAGTTCGCATTGATGACCACCGGGCCTGCTGGACAGCATTGGCGCGAGGTGCGCGAGATGGTCCGTGAGTACATCCGCAGCGGACGGACTACCTGATGGCCCACCTCGCCGCAGGACCGATTCAGACGCGCATCCGGCAGGTGCTCGAGCAAGCGGCCGGCTCGCTGCGCACCATCACGGCGGGCACGTACCTCGGTGACTTCCCCGAGGGCGAGGACGACATGGGCAGCGCCCGTGGTGTGGTCACTGGCGCCCGCGTCGAGGCGCGCGTTACATCGGTCAAGCGGTCGCCGTCGAGCCCGCCTGTGGTCGGCAATCTCGCGCTGTACGAGCTCGAGGTGCGCGTGCGTGTGCAGCGGCTTATTGACCGCACGGCGCAGATCACGGACTCGCTGCGGGACACTGCCAAGGCCCTGTCATTCCAGGACGCCGACGTACTCGCGCAGGCGCTCGGCTTCCCAGGCAATCTCAGCACGACAACGGCCGGAACTGCGACCGGCATCGTGTCTGGTCTGCTATCCTATGTGGACAGCAGCATCGATGTCCGCGGGCCGCTGGATGATGGGGCATCCATCATCGAAACGGATCACCGCTTCACCTGTGTCGCTCGGTCGACACCAGCAACGAGCTAAGCCATGAGCATCGAAGTCCACTCAGTCCAGCGCATCCGAGTGCTCACCGAAGTTACGTTCGGTGCGGACTCGTCATCTTCGATTGCATCGTTCGTTGACTTGCCCATCGTCGAGGGCTCGGCGACGGTCACGCTCACGCGCGACGAGCTTGATCCTGGGCAGCTCGTGCAATCGCGCCTCGAGGGCCGTGAGCGCGTGCTGGGCAAGCGGTCGGCCACGCTGTCGTTCCAGCTCAATCTCGCGCCTACGGGCACGGCTGCGGCCAGCGCGGTCGCTGCGGTCCAGGGCGGGCTTGGCCTGCTGCTCAAGAACGTCATGGGCGGCGAGACCTTGGGCACGGGCTCGACGGCTGCGGCGGGCTCCACGGCCTCTGTGGTCAACGTGTCGGCTGGAACGGGCACGCGCTGGGCATCGCCGGGTCAGCTCATGGGC
>RGUL01000067.1 GCA_010027845.1 Gammaproteobacteria bacterium | reverse complement strand
GCAGGGCCATCATCTGCGCCTGACCCTTCGGTGCGAGCTCGATGTATTTGCGGCGCCGGTCTTTGGCGTCGAGGCCGGGTTGGGCGTACTCGAGTTCGACCAGGCGCTCGAGGCGACGCAAAGCTGTCGTGACCGGCGTGCGTGACGAGAGACAAAGGCTCGTCACCGAGATGCGATGCCCTTGCAACTTGGCGCGTAACAGCTCGTTCAGCATGTTCCAGGTCGGGTCGGTTTCGATCACCTTCGGAAAAGCTTCCATGCGGGCGGCGTCGAGGTCGTCGAGCAATCGAAGCAGCCGCAACTCGGCGCGAACTTCTTTTTTTGGCGTGCTCTGTGCTTCCGGTGGCGGTAAACGCAGCGCGACCTCCTGCAACACGCGTTGCTCATGGCGTTGCTCGGCGATCGCGTGGTAACGGCGCATCGCCTCTTGGGTCGCACGCACCAACACGCCGCGCGCGACCGGCTTCACCAAAAAATCGGTGGCATCACCGGCGAGCCGCTGCATCGCGCCGGCCAGAGCCGGTCGATCACCGAGGATGATCCACTGCAGGTCACCGCGACGCCCCGGGAAATGTTCGCCCAACCGATCAACCACCGCGGCGTCTGCGATCACGAGCCCGATGCCGGGCGTGCGGTCGAGGGCGCGTGCCAACGCGCCGTCATCCGCCGCATCGGTGACGGCGGCCACCGGCAGACCCGCCTGTTCGAGCGCACGCACCAAGAAATCAAGTGAGGGCGTATCGGGTTCGCAGACCAACACCCGGGGAGGGTTCGCATTCGCGGAGGTACGCATGAGTGCTCCTGCGGGAAAAGGTTCCAATACCGAAGTGAATACCACAAAAAAATTTTGTTGCACAGCGAACATCCTCGAAATTTTTTATTTCTGACTAAAGTCATCTGACGTTGGTCCGTTACATAAAGCGACTGGATACGTAATTTGTTGGACCTTCCGCCCAGATAACTCCATTTCGGAATCATCTCTCGGTCCGGAAAGGACAAAAGCCAGTGTGCGGAAGGTAACCTTCGGCGGGTCGGTCCAACCGGTAACCCGAGCCGCGTTCCAAACCCTTCAAAAAAATGACAAAAAAACCACAGGAACATTCGCCGACCGGCCGATGGGGCGTGCGCCGGCGGGCGTGCATCGCTGCGTTCGCGGCACTGGCTTTGACGCTGGCCGGCTGCCAAGAATTCTCGCGCTTGGTGCGCGACCCGAGCCTGCCCGGTGAAGCGGAGCGACTCAAAACCGCACTCGACACCGGCAGTGAGGCGGCGCTCGATTTGCCGGTCGAAACTTCCGCTGAAGCCAATTTCCTGCTGCGTTCCGTGCAGCAGAGCGACCCGTTGCCGAATGTGCCGTTGCGCAACGTCAACGTGACCGAGAGCGGCCTTTACGACGCGATGCAACTGATCGCCGCGGCAGCGGGCTTGTCGTTGTCGATCGAGGGCGGGGCGCGCGGCCTCGATCGTTACGGCGCGGCGTCGGTGTTCCGACTCAACGGTACGCTGCCCGAGGTGCTCGAGCGTCTCTCGCGCAGTATGGGATTTTTCTACCACGTCCGCGACGGCGTGCTGTTCGTTTCGCCCGAGCAGCAATTCGTGTTGCAGGCGCCGCCCGCGCTCACCGAAGACAACATGGCGGGCTTCGCGAATAACCTGCAGATGTTGGGTGCGCGCGATACCTACCTCGATCGGCTGAACGCGTCGATCGTGTTCCGCGCGAACCGTCCGGCGCTCGCCAATGTCGAGACCTACGTCAAACAATTGCGTGCCTCGCGCGTGATGATCGTGTACGAGGTCAACGTCTACCAAGTAGACCTGACTGACGCGAAATCTTCGGGCGTGAATTGGAATCGGTTCGGTTGGACCGAGAATTCTTTGGCGCGCACCACTGGCGCGACCGGCACCGGCTCGACGACCGGAACGACCACGACCAACCCCGGCGTCGGCACGGCGAGCAACGCCGCGCCGCCGACCGGCGACGTGTTCGCGCCGTTCGGTTCGGCGAGTCGCGCGGCCACCATCACGGGCGATTCGGGTTTCGGTATCGGCGCGGTGTTCGCGGGACCCAACTTCAATTTCGCCTCGCTCGTGAGTTTTCTGCGCAGCCAAGGCACCGTGAAAGTCGTTTCGCAACCGCGCATCAGCCTGATGTCGGGCGCGCGCGGCTTCACGCGCTTCGGTCAAAACACTTCGTACGTCGCTAAGGTCGGCACCAATATCGGCAACAACCTCAATCAAGTGACGGTCGAAACCGAGCGCTTGCAGACGGGGTTCGAGCTCACGCTGTTCGGCACCGAAAGCGAGGGCACGATCTACACCGACATCAGCCTGACGGTTTCGGAACTTTTGAAGTTCAATAAATTCACGGCGCTCGGCACCGATCTCACGCTGCCGCAAACCCAAGATCGCGAAGTCAAAACCATCGTCCGTGCACGACCGGGCGACGTGATTTTGCTCGGCGGCATCGCGACTTCGCGCGATAGCTCCGACGTCACCAACGCCATCGGCGGCAATTCGAAAGCCAACGCGCGTCAACGCGGCGAGCTCGTCATCGCGCTGCGGCCCAAGTTGGTACGCTTCGTTGCGCGCAGCGCCGCTGCGGCTGCGCCGGCGGCGCAGGGGATCGGCCGATGAACAGCACGATCCTCGTTCGTTCGATCGCGGTGCTGATTTCTTTCGGCGTGCCGATACTGTTCGCGCAAGCGGTGCCGAATCCTTTGGTGCGACCGCCGCGCACGGGGCAACAACCGTTACAAGAGGGGGGTGCGCCGACTGCGCAAGCGGCGCAAGGCGGTGCGGCAGCGCGGGGGCGCGCGGCGTCGCGGGCTGTCGCCGGGGCGCGCGGCGGCGATCCGAATGCCGCGACCGATGCCGGTGCGCAGGACAAAGACCCAGTCGCCGAACGCCTCGATTCTCTCTACGTGGTGGCGGTGATCGGTGACGTCGCGGTGTTGCGCAGCCTGCGGGTCGAGGTGATGCCGGCGCTCAACGGCTCGACCGTCGGCGGTGGTTTGACGGCGGCACGTGGTGTTCAAGCCGATCTCGGCGGCGGTTCCGGTGCGGTGGGCAACGTGAGCCCCGCCGGAAACAGCGGTACGCCGATGGCATTGCGCTCGCAGGTCTACACCGTTCGCAACGGCGAGATTTTGCCCTTCATGGAACGCATGCGTGTGCTCGCGCGCGTGCGCAACACCAGCGTCACGCTGTACGACGTCACCGACGTGCCCAGCGGCAGTTTCGATCCGCTCGATCTCGTCGATCGCGGATTTCCGGTGGTGTTTCGCGGCGCGCTCGACTCGGTGCAAACACCGGCCTACGTGCCGCCCGGCAATGCACTCGAAAGACCGGGCGGCGGGCTCGACGGCCAAGCCTTCGGTGCCGCGCGCGACACCAATAAACCCCAATCCAGCAGCCCTTCGGGATCGCGTTCCGCCATCGGTTCGTCGCCGACCGGTCTCGGCACCAACCGCAACGATTCCACGAGAACCCCATGAACGCGAATCCCACTTTTATCCGAGCACCGCGCGGCGAATCGCGAATCGTCGATCGCGAATTGGCGCACCTCGAACCTTTGATTCTCGAGGGCTATTTGACCCGCGCGCAAGTCGAGGTCGCACGGCGTAAGCAGCAGGCGATACACGACATGGGTGGGCGCGCGAGCGTCCTCGAAATTTTGGTGCGCGATCGCTTCGTGCCGCGCGAGATCGCCGAAACGTTTCGCGTCGATCAAGAGCAAACGCCCCCACGCACGACCGGTGGCACTGCCGCGCCGGTCGTGGTCATGCAGTTGTTGTCGCTGCGCACCTGCGAAAAATTTTTGGTGGCACCCGTCAAACTTGAGCGCGACACGCTCGTCATCCAAGCGGCGCGACCGCTCACCGAATCGCAACGCCAATCGATCATCGATTCTTGCGCGGTACCCGTCAAAAATTTGCGTGTCGTGCCGGTCGACGTCGCCGAGGCGCGACGTGCCTTGCGGCGTGTCGCGGCCGAGGGTGCGGTACTTGAGCCGGTGCTCGAGCGCCTGCGTCTCGACGACATGTCGGGCTCGCAACTCAAAAACGCCTTGTCGGCGATGCTGACCGAGGCGCTGCGTCTGCGCGCCTCCGACATTCATCTCGACGCGCGACCCGACCCCGATTCCTGGATCAGCTATCGCATCGACTCCGACTTGCAGCAGCGTCACCAATTGTCCGAACGATTGATGCGCGCGCTTTTCATGCGCATCAAAACCGATGCCGGTATGGACGCGTCTGACAACCGTCGCTCGCAAGACGGTCGCTTGTCGTTCGATTTTCAAGGGCGCGGCATCGACGTGCGCGTCGCGAGTCAACCGCTCGCGATGGGTGAGACGATCGCGATGCGCATCCTCGATCCCGACGGTTTGCCCGGCATGGATTCTTTGTTCCCCGCCGACCCGGAGATGATTAAGCTGCTGCGCAGTCAAACCGAGGTGTTCGGTAAGTCGGGTGGCTTGATGTTGTTGTCGGGCCCCACCGGCTCGGGCAAGACCACCACCCTCTACACCCTCACGCAGCGTTTTCCGCGCGATCGCGTGAACGTGGTGACGGTCGAAGATCCGGTGGAGTTCGTGTTGCCGTTCGCCCGGCAAATCCAACTGAATCAAATGCTCGACCAACGCGCAGCCGACGTCGAACGTTCGATCTTGCGCCAAGACCCCGACATCATCATCTTCGGCGAAATCCGCGATGCCGATAGCGCCCGTGCCGCACTGAAGTTCACCGAGTCGGGCCATCTCGTGCTCGCGACCGTGCATGCCGTTTCGGCGCTACAGACTTTCGAACGCTTCGTGAGCTTCTTCGACGAGGGTTCGAAGGCCGAGGCCTTGTTCGTGCTCGCGCATTCGGTGCGTACGCTCATGAACCAGCGTCTCATGAAGCGGCTGTGCGACTGCGCGCGTAAAGCGGGCGTCGCCGATGCGCAAAGAATTCGCCAGGTGCTCAGCGATACCGGCCTCGAATATCGTCCGCACGCCAATCTGCGGCTCGCGACCGGTTGTGCGGCCTGCGAGGGGAGTGGCTATCGCGGTCGGGTGCTGGCGCACGAAGTGATCCATATTCCGAACAACGAAGAGCTGCGTATCGAACTCTCGCATTTGCTCGAGCAATCGAACACAGCGTTCTTCAAAGCGCGCGAGATGCCGGGCGTGCTGTTCCAAGGGCGCACGAAGTCGGTGCAGATGCTGCTCGACGCCGGCGTCGTCGATGCGATTTCGGCGCGGCGCGTGCTCGGCGGGTGAGGGCGTCGCCGTGAAGAATTTTCGGGTGATCTATCTCATGCCTCGCGCCGAGACGATGTCCGCCATCGCCGATCGCGAGGCGCCGGGATATTTTCGGCACGAAACGCTGCTCGCCGCGAACGACTCGAAGTCGATCATCACCGACATCCGCGATCGCGGTGGCGTGCCGCTGCAGATCAAAGCCGTCGGTGCGCGTCCCGATTGGCTGAACACCATGAGTCGCAGCGCGAAACTGCAATTGCTGCAAGCCATCAACTACAACGTGCGTGGTGGCATGAGTCCGGCGCGCGCGCTCGAGATGGTGATCGAGGGCGAGACCGGCGAGCAGCGTCGCAAACTCAATCCGGCGCTCACGATTCTGCGCACCGGCGGCACGTTCTCGGAAGCCGTGCGCACGCTCGGGTTTTTCGATTCGAGCACGATCGCGATTCTCGAAGCTGGTGAGCGCACCGGTCGCATGCGCGATTCTTTGAACGCCGCCGCGAGTCACTATGAAAAGACCTCGAACAGCCTCAAGGCGATGTTCGGTGCCGTATCGTGGACCTTGCTCGACATCGCCTTCGCCGTGACCTCGATCATCGGCCTGCGATTTTCGTTGCTACCGACGCTTGCCAACGGCAGCTTTCAGAGCGAAGACCCGAAGGCTACCGAAGAATTCCAGCGTCTCGTGCAACAAGCCTATCTGGTCAACGACGTCTTGATCGGCGGCACCGTCGTGTTGCTCGCACTCGTGATCACGGCCGTCTATGGCTACGTCGCCAATGTGCCGGAGATTCGACGACTTGCCGATGCGGCGATGGCGCGCGTGCCGTCGCTCGGTACTGCGCTGCGTAATAGTGCGATGGCGACGAGCTTCACCGTGGCGGCGTCGATGCTGCGCGGTGGCGTGCCCTTCATGCCCGCTGCGGCGACCGCGGCCACCGGTACCGAACACCAGGAAGTGCGCGAGTTTTGGCAGAACGCCGTCACCCGCGTCGAAACCGGCGACACGGTGCCGCGCTCGCTCAATTCGCCGCTGCTGAATGCTTCCGAAGCGACGCTGATCGCCTCGCACAACACGCAGCGCGAACTCGGTGAAGTGCTCGACCGAATCGCCGAGCGGCGCGATGCCATCGCCGATGCTGCCTCGAAACGGTTCGCGTTGTGGATGTTCATCGCCTCGCTCATCTACTCGGGCATCGCAGTGATGTTCACGCTGTACGTGGTCTACGTGCAGAACAAAATGATGATGGACCGGGCGGCGGGCTGAACATGAACGTATTCCTACTCGGCGCGTTCGATGAAATCTTCGGTCAGATGATCGCCGGCGCATTGCCGCTCGTCTCGTCGGACGGTGGCACGTCCGTCGCGCTCGTCGCGCGTGACGTGCTCGGCACCGAAGACGTACACACCGTGAGCGTGCGCGATCCCGAGCGCCGCCGGGTGTTCTACTTCGCCGTGCCCTCGCGAGCGCTCGCGAGCGTACCCGACACCGCGCTGCCGCTGACCGCTGCATTTCCGGGGCATCCCGCGCACCGTGGGCCGGGTGCTTACGTGCTGCAACAAGGCGAGCGCTGCGTCGCGGCCTTATTCGACGGCCTGCAACTGCGTTTGTTGTTCAACGAAACGTCGATCATCGACGAAGCGATCGCCGAGCAGAGCCTCGAGAAATTCGCGATCGCCGCCGTATCGAACGGCTATCCGCTCGCATCGTCGTACGCCGCACTCCAACAACGCGTCGATGGCACCTCGGAGCGCGTCTCGACGATCGCCGGTGCGATCACCGTCGCGATGGGTCTCGCCTACCTCGGATGTTCAGCGGCGATCGGTTATTTCGAAACTCGCGTCGGCACCATCGAAGGCAGTCGAGAAGTCGCGCTGCGTCGCGCCGTCGAAGATCTTTCGCTCGCATCGCCGCTCTCCGAGCAGATCACAATGTTGCAGCGCGTGTCGTCGAACACCGTCAAAACCGGTGGTTGGATCGAGCGCTATCGCATGGACGGACGACGCGAAGCGTTCGAGGTGCTGGTGCCCGAGTGGGTGACGCGCGACATCATCCTCGCGTACGGCCGTGATGCGCGTGCCGAATTGGCCGGCGACGGGCTCGTGCGCGTGCGGCGCGGCAAGATCGCCGGCGAAGGCGAGAAAGCTCGCGTCGCTGAAGCGCCGGTCGAAAAACCAGCGGCGAGCGTGCAGCGATGAACGAGTGGCAGGAAAGACTCGTCACCTTCCTGAACGTGCTCGGGAAGTTGCGGCCGGTCGCGATCGTCTTGATCGGCGCGGCGTTGATGGCGACGTTGTTCGCCGGTAACCAGCTCGTGCGCACCGTCGGGGCAATCAAGCAATGGCGCGCGCTCGAAGCGCAGGCGAAACTCGTGCGCAAGCCGCTCGCGGCGCAGGAGTACGAACGGTACGGCGAAACCATCGGCGGCCTCGTGCCCGGTGTGCGCGTCTCGATCCCCGAGAAATCCGACACGATGAAGTTGTCGATCAACTCCACGGGCGATTACCAACTTTGGGTGTACGCCCTCAACAACCTGCAGGCCTACAGCAAAAACGTGGTCTGGGAAGCGAAGACGATCTGCCTGCAAGAGTGCGGTGGCGACAACGTCGCGATTGCCGAGTTGCAGGGCTACGTGCAAACAACGGAGTTCGAGTGATGAACGAAGCAGTGAGCAATGAAACGGTCGCCGACCTCGAGCCGACCGCGCCACCGTCACGTCGGCCCGCGCTCATCGCGGGCGCGATCGCCGTGGTGCTCGTTGGTGGCGGATGGTGGGGCTACAGCCACGGTTGGTTCGGCGGTCGTGCGAAGCCGTCAGCCGCGTCGAGTTCGAACGGCAAGTCGGCTGCGATCAGCCCGCCGGTCGCCGGCTTGCGTGTGCTCGCCGAAGTGAACGGCAAGAACATCACCGCCGAAGAAATCGCGCCGCTCGTTGGGCAGGGCATCGATCGCGCGGTGGCCGTCGATCGTTATGTGACGCGCTTGCTCGCCGCCGACGCCGCCAACGAAATGTATCCCGAAGAGTCGAAGGTGGCGCGCGCCGCCGCCGAGCGCGAGGTGCTGTCGCAACTGTTTTTGAACCGGCGCACCAACGAATTGCGGCAAGCCACGACCGACGCGGACATCGAAAAATTCTACAAAGAAAACGTCCGCGATGCTGATTATGCGAATTATCGACTCAACTACTATCTCACCGGCGACGAAAACGATGCTGCGATGATGGCGCGTAACATCGCCGCCAACGATCGCGAGGCGATCAACAAATTTCAGGCTGTCTCAAAGCAGGGCGACGGCTTCGTGCCGCTCGGTCAGGTGCCCTATGGCCTCGGGCAGCTCGTGGCGTCGGCCAAGACCGGCGATTTCATCGGCCCGTTTCGCGTCCGTGACGGCTTGCTGATTTTACAAATTCAAGACACTCGCGCCGGCAAAAAGCCGCCGCTGACCCAAGTGAAAGACGAGATCCGTAATCTCATCGTGAGCCGTCAACTCAACGAGGAGTTGTTGGCGCGACGCGAGAAAGCGTCGATCAAGTTGAAGCTGTGACAACCGGACCATCGAAGGGAGATCCGACATGAACGCTAAACGTTTTCCGCCGCGCCGGTCTCAGGGTGGCTTCATTCAGGGCGCGATCTTGTTCGCGCTGGTCATCATCGCCGTGGTCGTCGCGGCGTTCTCGCTCGCCAATCGCGATTCGCAGAATAATGCGGATACCGAGCAAGCGAGGGTGAACGCATCCTATGTGTTAAAGGTCGGGAACGATTTGCAGAGCGCGGTCAATCGCGCGATCGCGGACGGGCTTTTGCCGTCGTCGGCTAGCGCGACGATCAAATTCGACAACACGGGCAGTAGTGGCTCGGTGATCAATTTATTCGACAACGACTTGAAATATTTGACCCGACCAGAGTTTCCACCAACGTCGTTGGAAAAAACCGCACCGCAGCCGTTTCGTGGTACGGATGGATCGGGCGCCGGCGCAACGGCATCTTTCGCCACCGACACTGCGTTGTTGAACGTCGGTAGTGCGACCGGCAAAGAAGCCATCATTCGATTCAGCGGGATCAGCAAGCAGGTCTGCCAGCGTGTCAACGCTACGGTGAACGGTGAACTCGTCACGGCCGATCCGCCGTCGTTCGCGGACGCGATTGACATCACGAAGAAAGGTTGGCGAGAAGGATGTTCCGGTGGCGGGACGGCGCCGGCGACCTACACTTATTTTCGTTCTGTGATCACCGACGCGTCTTGATGCAGGGTTGACGTGAGCAATCTCGCGCGACTTGCAGAATTCGGTATCACGGCGTTAGGCCGTGGGCGCCGCCGCGTGCGCGGCTTCATCTTGGGCTATGTGCTGTTCGCACTGCTGTTGCTCGGCATCGTCGCGGCGGTGGTCGGGCGTATGAATAGCGAGCAGCAGAACGCGGAATTCATCGACCGCGCGCAGCAAACACTGCGGGCCAATTTGCAGGTGATCCGCTCGCAAGTGTTGTTGTGCGCGGTGGCCGATAACAACGACAGCACCGGGTTGCTCGCCGCGTTACCGAGTAGCGGCGGCAAACCCGAGGGGTTGTTGTTGTCGGAAGTCGCCTGTCCTAGTGCGACCGATGCCAATGCCAAATTGTTCGACGGGACCGGCACCGTCTTTTTGCCGAAGCCGCCCGCCGGCTTTCAGCCGTGGTACTACCTGAATCAATACGATTCAAAGAATTCGCCGTCTGGTGCGGTGCTGGCCTACACGTCGACTACTTCGCCGGAGGGGCGGGCCGCCGCCAATCGTTTGGCTCGCAGCTACGGCACCGACGAAGTCGAACTGCAAACGGCGAACGGTTCCCTAAAGATCGTTTTCTACATCCGAAAGTCGGCAGGCTGACGGAGGATCGCGATGCGACATCAACGTATTCGACTGCTGCTCGCGGCACTCGCGCTGCCGTGGACCGTCGCCACGTTTGCGCAGAATGCGCAGACGCCGTCTTTGCTCGAATCGCGATTACAGCAAATTCGACAAGGGCAAATGAATGCGCGCACCGCAGCCTCGGTGCTCGCAGCGATGGCAGCGCGATCGTCCAGCGGCATCGATCCGATCGAACCCGATGATCAAGATCGTGCGCGTGGCAACGGACGCGGAAACTTCGCGAAGCCGAATAAGGGTGGATTCATTCCGGCCGCGATCCCCGCGCCCAAGACCGACGATTTCGGCTCGCAACTTGGCTATTGCGTCAGCGGTAAAAAAGGCGCGAAAAAAGACGCTCGATTCAACGCACTCGCGGTGATCTTCGCGGGCCCGGACCGCGATTTCCAAACCAACTGCGATGATGCGTTGCAGGGTAATCGCTCCGGTGACGACTACGTCACGACGTTCTCGGCGACCACCATCAGTGCGGCGAGTTCGGCGAGTGCCGTAGCATCGGTGCCGACGCGTGCTGCGCTCGATCTGATCGAAAAAGGTTCGCTCGTCGATGGCGAAATGAGATTCGTCACCGACTCGCAGCGTTTGTTTCGCTACGACGGGAATTCGCAAACTTGGGTCGATACGTCGGGAATGGGCTCGACCAGTTTCGATTTGACGACGACTGGAACTTTGACGGCGAATCGCGTCGTCACCAATTCGCTGCGTGTCAACGGCTTGAACGGCATCGTTCGCGCGACCAACGGCGAAATCATGGCAGCCGGTAACATCGGTTGGAGTGAGGTCGGTAATGCTGCGAGCCCGACCCCCGGGACGGTGACGACGCTCGGCACGCTCACCGACAGCGGCATCCTCGTCAACCGTGGCGGGG
>RGUL01000066.1 GCA_010027845.1 Gammaproteobacteria bacterium | reverse complement strand
AATCGAGCGTGCCCGAAAATCGCTCGGTCGACCCCTCGGCATGTTGCGCGGATAGCCCCGGCAAGATCACGGTCGCGAGCGCGATGCTGAACACACCGAGCGCAAACTCCATCAAGCGATCCGCGTAGTACAACCACGCGATGCTGCCGGTCACCAAAAAAGAGGCGATCAAGGTATCGAGCAGCAAACTCACCTGCGCCATCGACGAGCCGATGATGCCGGGGATCATGAGTTTGCCGATGCGTCTGACGCCCTCGGCGGCCGGTCGCCAGCGCGGCCACGACAACAAACCGAGCCGCGCGACGGAGGGCAACTGAAACAACACCTGCGCGACACCCGAGACGAACACGCCGATCGCCAGCACGATCCCGGGCGACTCCGAATGCGTGGCGATACCGAGCGCGAAGCCCACCATGGTGAGGTTCATGACGACTTGCGTGAACGCCGGCACGGCGAAGCGTTCGTAACTGTTGAGCACGCCGCTGAAGAGCGCAGTCAAAGAAACGAAGAACAAATATGGGAACGTCCAACGCAACATCTCTACCGCAAGCTCGTACTTACCCGCTTGCTGCGTGAAGCCTGGTGCGAACACCAAAATGATGATGGGCGCCGCGACGACGCCGAGGATGGTCACGATCAGCAACACCACGCCGAGCGTGCCTTGCACGCCGGCGACCAATTCACGCACCTCGTCTTGCGAACGGCGCACCTTGAATTCGGAGATCACCGGCACGAAGGATTGCGAGAACGCGCCCTCGGCGAACAGACGCCGCAAAAAATTCGGGATTTTGTAGGCGACGAGAAACGCATCCATCATGGTGCCGGCGCCGAAGGCCTGCGAATAGACCATGTCGCGCATCAGCCCGGTCACGCGCGAGAGCAAGGTGGTCAGACCGACCACCGACGTATTCTTGAAAAGGACGCGACTCATGGGGCGCTTGTAAGCGCACCGGAACGATCCGTGGCCAACACGAAGTCAGCAGCCAAAGCCGCCCGCCAAGCCGTCAAACACCGCGCCCGCAACGTCGCGCTCCGCTCGCGTGCGCGCAGCGCACTGCGCAAAGCCGGCGAAGACATCGACACGGGCAAAAAGGGTGACGCCGCAGCGTCGGTGAAGGCCGCTGCTTCGGTGGTCGACTCGCTGGTGAACAAAGGCCTCGTGCACAAGAACAAGGCTTCGCGCCACAAGAAACGGCTCGCGGCGCGTTTGAAGAAACTCGCCTAAGTCGCGACCTGCAAGTTGCGACCTCGGTCGCTCAGCAAGAACCGGCCGCGCGCCGGTTCTTGCGTTTTGGCGCCTTGGTGAACGGCGATCCGGGCACCCATTCGTCAATCGCAGCGCCGTCCGCCTCGCCCGCCTCCGGCACCGCCCGCACGGCGCCACGCACCGCACGCTGCGCCGCGTCGCTGCGCTCGACTGCGAGTAACAGAGGGAGGCGACGCGGTCCGGCGGCGACCTCGCGCGCATCGCGACCCTCGGGCCAGAGTTCGAGCGCACCGACCAGCGCCCACAATAGGTTGAGCGACTTGGCGCGACCGGCACGACGCAGCGCGAGATAGGCGTCTAGCGCACCGCGCTCGCGCAAGGCCTCGACCGTGCGGATACCGATCGAGGCAAGCAAAGATTCGGCGCGCGGACCGAGATTACGCAGATCGCAAATGCGCAGCCGCAACTTACCGGCTGCCAGTCGTCGGCGTACCTTCGCGTTGCGCTCAGGCATCGTCCTCGGCGGCCGGTGCCGCAGTCTCCTCAATGAAGCGCATCACCGCCTCGGCAAGGTCACGCGTGCCGGTGCCGCTCACCCCCGAGATCAAAAACCACGGTCCTTTGTGACGCAGCGAGCGCACGATCGCTTTGGCTTTTTTCTCGGCCTCGTCCGCCGGCAGCAGATCGGCTTTGTTGATCACCAGCCAACGCGGCTTGGTGGCTAAATCTTTGCTGAATTTTTTGAGCTCGGCGACGATCGCCCGCGCATCGCGCACCGGATCGGCGTCGGGGTCGACCGGCGCGATGTCGACGAGATGCAGCAACACGCGCGTACGCTGCAAATGTTTGAGGAAGCGGATACCGAGCCCCGCGCCCTCGGCCGCACCCTCGATCAAACCCGGAATGTCGGCCATCACGAAACTACGGTGTTCGCCGCAGTAAACGACACCGAGATTCGGGTGCAGCGTGGTGAACGGATAGTCGGCGACTTTCGGACGCGCCGAGGATACGGCACGGATCAATGTCGACTTGCCGGCGTTCGGCAGACCGAGCAGACCGACGTCGGCGATCACCTTCATCTCGAGCTCTAGGCTGCGTTTCTCGCCGGGCAAACCCGGACCGAATTGTCGCGGCGCACGATTGGTGCTGGTCTTGAACTTCGCGTTGCCCCAACCGCCCTTGCCGCCACGCGCGACCATCAGCGTGTCGCCCTCGTGAACGAGATCGCCTAATTGCTCGCCGGTCTCGGCATCGCGCACGAGCGTACCGACCGGCACCAGCACGTAGAGATCGTCACCGCCACGACCGGTGCAGTCGTTGCCGCTGCCCGCTTCGCCCGACTTGGCTTTGAAGGTGCGCTCGACCCGAAAATCGGCCAGCGTGTTGATGCCGGGGGCTGCGCGCAGGTGCACGCTGCCGCCGTCGCCGCCGTCGCCGCCGTCGGGCCCGCCGAAGGGCACGAACTTTTCGCGGCGAAAGCTCAGGCAACCGCGGCCGCCGTTGCCGGCCTGCACCCGTATGCGCGCCTCGTCGACGAATTTCATGGGCTGATCACCGTTTCGAACCCTCAAACGAAAACCCCGGCACGCGGCCGGGGTTCGCGACGCAAACGTTGCGCAGACCGATTAGTCCGCCACCACGTTCACGAACATTTTGCCCTCGGCACCGCGACGCTGGAACTTCACTTTGCCGTCGCTGAGCGCGTACAGCGTGTGGTCCGTGCCCATGCCGACGTTCGCACCGGCGCGGTACTGCGTGCCACGCTGGCGGATGATGATGTTGCCGGCGATCACTTGCTCGCCGCCGAACGCCTTCACGCCGAGGCGCTTGCTGTGGGACTCGCGGCCGTTCTTGGTACTGCCGCCTGCTTTTTTATGTGCCATGGTGAGTTCTCCGCGTCAGCCAGCCGAAATGCCGGTGACCTTGATTTCCGTGTACTTCTGGCGGTGGTTCTTCATGCGCAGGTAGTGCTTGCGGCGACGGAACTTCACGATGCTGACCTTATCGCCCTGGCCGTGCTTCTGCACGGTGGCCGACACAGACGCACCGGCGAGTCGCGGCGTGCCCACCTTGACGCTATCACCCGAGCCGACGAGCAACACCTCGCCGAACTTCACTTCGGAGCCGGGCTCCGCGTCGAGCTTTTCGATGCGCAGCACGCTGCCCTGCTCGACTCGATACTGTTTGCCGCCCGTGGCGATGACCGCGTACATGATGACTCCAACCCTGAAAAGGCCGCGCATTCTACTGTCGGGGCCCCGCCCGGTCAAACCCAGCGGTTTGGGGTTTGGCCTGTCCGGTCAAGGGGTTAAGATGGCGTCCCATGACGCTAATTGCCGTGAAAGAGCTCGTCCGCCAGGACCTCGTCGCCGTAGATGCCGTAATCCGCGCCAGCATGAAGAGCACGGTGCCTCTGGTCGACCAAGTCGCCGAGCACATCATCTCGGGCGGCGGCAAACGCCTGCGACCGCTGATCGTGCTGCTCGCGGCGCGCGCCTGCGGCTATCGCGGTAGCAGCCACATCGACGCCGCGGCGTTCATAGAATTCATCCACACCGCGACGCTGTTGCACGACGACGTGGTCGATGGCAGCGAGAAACGCCGTGGTCGTGACACCGCCAATGCCGTCTATGGCAATCAAGCGAGCGTTCTGGTCGGTGATTTCGTCTACTCGCGCGCCTTTCAAATGATGGCTGCGATCGGCTCGCAGCGCGTGATGGAAATCATGTCCGAGGCGACCAACGTAATCGCCGAAGGCGAGGTGCTGCAGTTGATGAACGCCGGCGATCCCGACACCACGCAACAACGATATTTAGACGTCATCCATCGCAAGACGGCGAAGCTGTTTGAGTCGGGCGCCGAAGTCGGTGCCGTACTCGCTGGTGCGAGCCCGAGCCAGCAACGCGCACTGGCCGATTACGGCCGGCACCTCGGCACCGCCTATCAACTCATCGACGACGTTCTCGACTATCGCTCGAACCCCGAGGAGCGCGGCAAGAATCTCGGCGACGATCTTGCCGAGGGTAAGCCCACCCTGCCGCTGATCCACGCGCTACGGCAGACGCCCGACGGAGAGGCGCGACGCTTGATCCGCGACGCCATCGAGAACGGTGGGCTCGCGCAGCTCGAGAGCATCGTGGCCGCGATTGAATCGACCGGGGCTCTTGAGTACACTCGCCGCCTCGCGCAGGATGAGGCCGACAAGGCGTTGATGGCGCTGCAAGCGCTACCCGAAACGCCTTACAAACAAGGCCTCACGACGCTCGCACGGTTCGCCGTCGAACGCTCCTCCTGACGCCGACCGATTCGAACATCGGGATGTAGCTCAGCCTGGTAGAGCACTACGTTCGGGACGTAGGAGTCGGAGGTTCAAATCCTCTCATCCCGACCATCTCCCGCCCGCCCTAACTCCAAAGAAATGCAGCTCGTCTTCGTCAAAGGCGCGGGTAAGTACGATCGAATGGATTTGCTGCGCGACGGCGTGGTGACGAGCAGTGTTCAATGCCCGAAGCAAGGCATCATCCCGCACGACATGATCCACTTCGCAGTGGAATCGACCCTTCGTCTGCGTGGTTTCGTGGCGCGCGCACTCACGGGCGACGACAGCGGGTACCGCATGACAGCGACTCCCGAGAGCGACGGCGTCGAACGCCTGGTCGAGGTTTTCCAAGCAGACGGTTGGTCCGGGTGGACGAGCGAACCGACGGCCATGCTGGATCTTTATCGTGTGACTTGCGAGGCGCGCGCCTGCCACCCGCTTCCCATCGCACCCCCCGACTGGCTCGCCGTGCGCGAACGAATTTTAGAACTCACGACGATGTGGCAACGATTACCGATCGGTGATTCGTTGACGCTCGACTTTTGAGCAGCTCACGACGAGTTTTCGTCGATCAACCCTAAAATATTCAAGGTCTCGGGTGAGTCTAGCGTCGCCCGATCGCCTTCGACGCCGGCTTGAGTCAGCGGCGACGCGAGCACCGATGCCTCGGGATGACGGTGCGACAACTCGAGCAGGCGCGCATTGAGCGTTCTGCAATCGGCCGCACGCCTATTGCTCACCTCTCGCGAATCATCTGCAGCGATCGGCACTGCGCATTCCGCACGAATGAGCGCCGCCACGCACTCGAGTACGGATTCACGCCCGAATCGCGCTGTGATCAAGCTTGCGATGCGCGCGGGGCCAGGGCGGAGCGAGTTGACGACGTGACGCACGAGCTCCGGGTCGATACGCACCGCCGATGCGCCCGCCACGATGTCGTCGCAAACGATCGACCGACGCACCAACATGAGGTCGTGAAATTCCGGGCGCGCCGTTGCCGGAGGTGCGCCGTCGGCCTTACGAAAATAATCACGCCGAAATTTGCGCGCGAGCAGCCGATCTTTCGTTTCCTCGCGCGCGATCACGTCTAAGCCTTCGAGCATCGACCGTTGTGGAGCCGTGAAATTCAAGCGCGCAAAGGCATCGACCGGGCGAGCCTCAGCGGCAAACTCCAAACCGGCGGCCGCCAAGTCGCACGCCAGCGCGCCGAACTCCATCGGTTGCCAATCGCGATTGAAAAGTTCGTGCGCGAGATACGGAATACTTTGTCTGCGTAAAAATTTTAACGCCACTTCCGTCTCCGGGTCGCGCTCCGCAATGACGGTCGCACGCGCCGAGGCGATCGCAGATTCGAGCGAGTGGCCGGTGGACCGGAGGCGACGGATCTCCTCGAGCATCCGTTCGCGCAGCGGCAGCATCGACCGCCAGCCCGCCAAAGTATTCCAGCCGATGTAAACCACCCCACCGGGCACCAGCCGCTCGCGGAGGAATCGGACGATGATCGCGCGATTGCTCGCGGACACCCAACTCCAAACCCCGTGCAAAGCGACGTAGTCGAACGACGGCAGATCGGCACGCGCACCGAACTCGGCGAAGGTTTCGTTCGTTAACGTAATCTTTGCCGACGTGTCGGTGACCAGCCCCCGCGCGTGAGCGACGTGCTCCGGCAGTAAATCGTTGCCGAACCAATGCGCATCACCGGCGACGGCATTGACCGCGAGACTCACGCCCTGACCGAAGCCGAGTTCGCAAGCGATTCGCACCGCCGGCGCTTCGATCCCCGCGATCGCCAGGGCGAAGGCCATGTTGGCGGGCGCGATCTCGGGCTGATAGCCATAGGTGTACGGAATCTCTTCGACGTAACCTTCGGCTCGCTCAAGCATGGCCTTCACAATACACGACCCTATAATAGGCCGTGCCGCATCCGCCCATCCCCAGACGTCGTTTCATCGCCCGCGGGCTTGCGGGCACCGGCATTGCGCTACTCGCACCGCAAGTGCGCGCGGTCGGCACGACACCGCGTTTCGAGTCCGACCCATTTTCTTTGGGTGTCGCGTCGGGCTATCCGACGTCGGACGGCATGGTGCTCTGGACGCGACTCGCGCCGCAACCGCTCGCACCCAACGGTGGCATGCCGCCGCACGATGTCGAAGTGGCGTGGGACGTCGCGCATGACGTGAACTTCAAAAATATCGCCGCCCGCGGCATCGCGCGCGCGGAATTCGCCTGGCATCACAGCGTGCACGTCGAACCACGGGGCCTCGCACCCGATCGACCTTACTTTTATCGCTTTCGAGTGGGCGCTGCGACGAGCACCGTCGGACGCACGTGGACCGCGCCCGCACCCGGCGCGTCGCTCGCTCGACTGCGTCTCGCACTGGCGAGTTGCCAACATTACGAGCAAGGTTTTTTTGCGGCGTATCGGCATATGGTGGCGGACGATCCGCAACTGATTCTGCACGTCGGCGATTACATCTACGAATCGGGAACGAAAAAATCGCCGGTGCGCAAACATCCGGGCGACGAGTGTTTCACGCTCGAAGAATACCGCCTGCGCTACAGCGCCTATCGCAGCGATCCGGATCTGCAGGCGGCGCACGCCGCCTGCCCGTGGATGCTGACGCACGACGACCACGAAGTCGACAACGACTACGCCGACGACCGAGGCGAGCGGATCGAACCGCGCGAGACGTTCCTGGCGCGCCGAGCGGCCGCTTATCGCGCGTATTACGAACACTTGCCGCTACCGTCCACGGCACGCCCGCGCGGCCCCGATATGCAGCTCTACACCGAGCGGCGTTTCGGTGATCTTTTAACGCTAATGATGCTTGACGAGCGTCAGTATCGATCGCATCAAGTCTGTCCGACACCGGGCAAGAACGGCGGCGCGCGCGTGTACGAGGAAGACTGCCCGGAGATGAACAATCCGGCACGCACCATGCTCGGCGTGCCCCAAGAGCGCTGGACCGACGCTCGCCTCGCCGCGACGCGTGCGCACTGGAATTTTTTGGCACAAGGCGTGACGTTCACACGCTCGAACGAGGCGACCGATGGACGACACCGATACTGGACGGACGCTTGGGCAGGCTATCCCGCGGCACGCGATCGTTTGCTCCACGACATCGTCGCACGACGAGTCGCGAATCCCGTCGTTTTGAGTGGCGACATCCACGCGTTCATCGTCGCCGACCTGCCCCGCGACCCCGCCGATCAATCTTCGCCGATCGCAGTCAGCGAACTCGTCACTACTTCAATCACGTCACCGGGACCACCGGACTTCGTCGTCGCCGCCTACCAAAGAATGAAACCACAGGTGTGGTACGCGGATGGTGATCACCGTGGCTACATCCGCTTGGAACTGACGCGCAGCGAACTGTCGGCGGATTTGGTCGCCGTCGACGATGCGCGCCGCGCCGACTCGGGCGCTAAAGTCCTCGCGCGCTTTGCGATCGAGGCGGGAAAGCCCGGACTACGGCCGCTGTAGGCGACCGATCACGCGCGCGAAACGCGCCGCATCGAAAGCATCACCGTCTTTGAGCGCGGCAAATAATTGGTCGATGTCGGCGCGCCGTTTGCGATCTTGGTCGAGTTCCGCCAGCACCAGCACCATACCCATCGCCGCCTGCTCGCCTGCGGCTTGATCGGGGAAGGCACCGCCGCGCGCGGCACTCGTCAATTCATCGAGCACCCGTCCGAGGTCGGCTTGCGGCCAGCTGCGTGCGCGTAGTTCACCTGCGACTTGATCGACGAGTCGATCGAGTTCGGCAGCGGCGGCGGGCACACCACCCGTCCCAGCGCTGCTCGCGTCTTGCAGCGCACGAATCGCGGCACTCAAGCGCGGCTCGAGCGGCGAGCGCGCCGCACGCGCCAGCACCAACAACGTTCGCACGTGACCGTCTTGCAAGCGCAATTCACCAGCGCGCGTCGCGAGCGCATCGCGTCGTCCGTCACCCTGCCACGGCGTGACTTTCAAATCGCGATGGCAGGAATAGCAGGCATACACGGCGAAATCGGGCAATGCGCCGGTGCGCAGGAAATTGGCGGCCGTAAGCCCGTTTTGGCGATGCGCCGCCGTCGCGAGGCCGTCGATCCAATTGACCATCGCAGCCGTGATGCCCTTACGCTGCAGGTAATCGGCATCGCGTTTGTAGTGTTCGCGTCCGCCACTCGTGCGCCAAAGTTCGGTGTAAGTGTCGAGTTCGAATACCAAACGAGGATGCCCGGCGGCCATCATTTTGTGATTGGCGAAACGATCGCCGCCGCCCACGTGACATCCGGTGCATTGATCGGCGCGGACTTTCGGATTTTCGAGTGCCGTCAAGCCGGCCGCGAGGTTGTCCGCATGCGTGACTTTTGGCGATGCGTAGTGCGTCGCGAGCCAACGCTCCGAACCGCCGTGACAGGTTTCGCAACCGATCCCGTCGGTCACCTGATATTTAGGCCCACGCTGCGCGACCGGCGCATTCTCGGCGTGACAGGCGAGACACGCCGGTGCCTCGTGCGCGTTCGGTAACCCCATACGTCGCGCGATCTCCTTCGATTTCGCGCCGAGCAATACTTTGTATGCACCGGAGTGCGGATCGAACTGCGACCACGTCGTGTACTCGTTCTGAAGTACCGCATGCGCGGCCAATGGGCGCGCCGAACCGTGGCACAGCGACGAAGCGCAACTCGCCACTCCGAGGTGTTTGTCGGCCGCCTTTGCCGGAACGAGCGTCAAAGAAATCAGCGTGAAAATCGCGATTGTCAGGCGTTTCATCAGCGCACCTCTTGGTCTTCGACGAACCACGGCTCGCCGCGCTCGTCGAGATACATACCCTGCATTTCCCGCAAATTGAACGGCCGCGCGCCGCGCCGTCCGAACACCGCGACCTGCCCGCCGCTCTCGTCGACCGCACGATCACGCTCGAGTGGCCGCGACAACGACAACGCAGCGGCACGCGTCTGGTAGCGCGCGATCAATTCAGGCCGCGGCTCGGGACTGAAGCCATAAAAGTTGGGCTGGCTGGACGGACTCGTCAATTGCACGACTTTTAGCCCGGCTCGGCCGTCGGCGACGTAGGCGAACAGCGAGGCGTTCGTTGCGGCGATCATGACGTCGCGGGTGTCGATCAACGCACCATCGGCGTTCCATTTTTTGAAGAGCAAAGGCCGCTCCGGTCGCTCAAGATCGACGATCGCCATACCCTCCGCGCCGTTCGCGACATATGCATAGGTGCGCGCGACGGTGAGACCGTGTGCGTCGGCGAGCGGCACGACAGCTCCCGGCACACGGCGCACCCGATCGTGATGCGTGACGTCGAGCACTTCGAGTCCTTGACGCGTCGTGACGAATGCATAGCGGAATTGCACGAATATCGAACGCGGATCGTCGTATGCGACTTCCGAGAGGATGCGAGGCTTCAGCGGATCACCCAAATCGATGATGAACAACGCCTTAGGTGTGGTGACGTAGGCCGTTTCGCCGGCGAGCGTGATGTAACGCGCGCCGTTCAACTTCCCGTCGGGGTTCCACGTCGCCGCGCGGGTGATGTTGTTATTGCGAAACTCGCCGTCGGCGAACGTATTGATGTCGACGAGAATCAAGCCCTCTTCGGCATCGGTGATCACCGCGTAGTTATAGATCGGCAGGAACGGCTGCTCGAGATTCACCTTGCGCATCAAATCGCCTTGATTACGCGCCGGGTGTACTGGCTGCGTGGTGGCGAGTGCGACGCAGGTCGCGTTGCGCGATGCGATTCGATTATTTTGGCCGAGCGGCGAGTACGGGGCGCTGACGATTTTTTGACTGTAGCCTTTGTTGGCGATCGATGCGGCATCGATCACGCGGAAACCCCGCTTGCCCTCGGCGGCATAAATATATTCGCCGCGCATCTGCACGCATCCTGCGACGTCGCCGGCCAGATGGCTGGCCTCGCGCAACACGCGACTACGCGCTTGGTGCTCTGCGAACCACTTCGGATACGCGTAGCGATGCAGATATGAGCCGATGACCGCTTGCGGTTCGTCGTACTCCGTCACCTGCACGGTCGAGATACCCTTCTCGGTGCCGACGACGGCGTTCAAACCTGCGAAATTGATGAACTGGGTCCCGTAGCCCAAGGTCTGCGCGACGATCGCGTTGTTGTCGCCACTTTTGGCTAGATGGCAATCGGTGCAGGCCTTGGTCTCCGTCTTGCGCTCGGTGTGCGGATAATGGGGGTTCATTGCCTGCGAGCTGTAGCCAGAGGCCGAGATCGGCGCTTGCTGGACGTAGATGCGCTCGCGACTGGAATTCGTGGACGACAAGACGAGCGCAGAGGTCGATCGCACCGGCGCGATCTTGCCCCCCTCCGACGCACCACGCCAACCGAGCATGAAAATATCGTCGCGCAATACTTGCGGGTTGTAGGTTGCGTAATTACGCGTCGCCCCACCCTCGTAACGATGCCGATCGGTCTTCCAATTGGCTTCGATCGGCAGATGGCAACCGCCGCAACTAGTGGTCCAGGAGGTGTGGCAAGCGTAGCACTCCATCTTGTCGTCACTGTGCGCCAACATCTTCCACGG
>RGUL01000065.1 GCA_010027845.1 Gammaproteobacteria bacterium | reverse complement strand
GCCACTATTACGGTTGCAAGGCGCTTGGTACGCGACGGCGATCGCCGAATATTTCCGCGAGCAAGGCAAAGACGTGTTGTTGTTGATGGATTCGCTCACGCGCTTCGCACAAGCGCAGCGCGAAATCGGGCTTGCGATCGGTGAGTCGCCAGCGAGTCGCGGTTATCCGCCATCCGTGTTCGCGCGCTTGCCGCAACTCGTCGAGCGTAGCGGCATGGGTTTGCGCGGCTCCGGCTCGATCACAGGCTTCTACACCGTTTTGACCGAGGGCGACGATTTGCAGGATCCGGTGGCCGACGCTGCGCGAGCGATTCTCGACGGGCACGTGGTGCTAGCGCGGCGACTCGCCGAGGGTGGTCATTTCCCGGCGATCGACGTCGAGTCGTCGGTGAGTCGAGTGATGCCGACGGTCGTAAATCGTGCGCATCTCGAAGCCGCGCGACGCTTGCGCGAGGCGATCGGCCGATACGAGCGCGCGCGTGATCTCGTCAGTTTGGGCGCGGTCAAACCGGGTGCGGATCCTGCGCTCGATCGAATTCTCACGCTGTGGCCACAGACGATGGAGTTTCTGCAACAACGTCCGGACGAACAGGCGAGCCTCGCGGACAGCATCGACCGACTGACGACGCTCACCGGAGAACTTTGCTCATGACGAACAGTGACGCACTCCACCGATTGCGCGCGATGCAAGTCGAGAACGAGCAGACGCTGACGATCGCGCAGCGCGACGCGTTACAGCGGCGTGACGATGCCGCGACTCGATTGCACGAACTCGAGCGCTACCTCGCGGAGTACCGCGCGTCGTTCACCGAATCGATCGCGCGTGGTCGTATCGCACGAGACGCGCAGGATCATCTCGCGTTCACGGCCCGACTCGATGCGGCAGTCGGTTTGCAGCGGGCGCGCCTACTCGCTTGCGAACGCGATTACGAGCAGGCGCTCACTCGTCGAAGCACGATGGTGCGTGCGCGGCGCACGACCGAAAAGCTGTTGGCGCGTCGCCTTGCGGTGACCGCCGCAAACGAGGTACGGCGAGAGGTGCGCGAAATCGAAGACCGGTTAGCGGCGCGCGGCGTGCGGGCCGATGTCTGACCTCCCGCCGTTGGCTGCCACGCTCGCACTTCGGCGCCGACTGATCCTCGGCGACGATCAAGCCGTGAGCGATCCGCTCGGCTCGGTGACCATGGCCGCGTTTCGTCTCACCCTTGACGTTGCCAGCATGCCAGCGTCGATGACGCGCTGCGCCCCACGGCCGTCGATATCCCTCGGCGACGTGCGTGCTGCGGCGCGCGAGATGACCGCCAATGTCGATGCGAGTGACGAAACCGTCATGAAATTGGCGCCACCCAATTGCGGGCCGCTCGAACTACGGATCGCGGCCCGTAGTGGTGGGGTGAGCGTCACGATGATCTGCAACTCCGCCGAGACGCGTACGGCGCTGCTCGCGATGCTGCCGCGCTTGCGCGATGCGCTCGCGGTGCAGGGCATTCCACTGCTATTCGGCGGGATTGCGGCGCGCGCCGAGCGCTCGCAGGTTCGCGACGACGCGCATCTCGACGATTACGCGTGAAATCTTTGACGCGAGCGGCGTGGCATGCCGTTTGCTATCTCCCTACGTCGAGACAAATTGATGACGCAGGGAATTGATGCGATGTTTCGGGTGATAGTTGCCAAGCGAATCGGATCGATCGCCGCCATTGCCGTACTGGTGATGGCGGTGATCGCCGGCGGCTGGTGGTGGGATGTTGTATCTCGCCGTCGAGCCGCCGTTCGTCACCAACTTGGCAGGCGGTGATGCTGCGCGTCTATTGCAGGTCGGAGTCAGCGTCGCGACTCGCTCGCCGGAAACGTTCGAGCTCATGAAGGCCAACTTGCCGGCGTTACGCGATGCGCTATTGATGCGCTTCGCCGGCCACGATTTCGCCACCTTGGCGACCTTAGCCGGGAAAGAAAAACTACGCACCGAAGTGCATGCGGACGTGCGGCGGATCGTCGCTGCGGCAGGCGGTCGGGCGGACTCGGTGGTGGCCGTTCTGTTCGTCGGCTTCGTGGTGCAGTGACGCATGCCGACCGAGCCAATTCTCAACCAGGAGGAAGTCGACGCCTTGATCGTCGGTATGAACGACGGTCGGGTCGACCTCGCGGGTGGCGGTATTCCTAGCGACGTGCGCCGCTACGAGCTTGGGCGCGAGACGCGCGTGGTGCGTACGCGATTACCGACGCTGGCGATGTTGCACGAGCGATTCGCGCGCCTCTTCCAGCACAGCGTGTGCAACATTCTGCGCCGTTCCGCCGGCGTGCACGGCGGACCGCTACGAATTGCCAAGTTCGCCGACTATCTGCTCGGCGTACGCACGCCATCGAGCATCAATCTCATGCGCTTTTCACCGGTGCGCGGCACCGCCATGTTGGTGCTGTCACCGGAGCTCGTGTTTGCGATCGTCGAGAATTTCTTCGGCGGACGGGTGCGCGCCGCACGCCATGAAACCCGCGACTTTACGGCGACCGAGCTGCGGATCGTCCAAATGTTACGTGATGCGGCGCTACAAGACTTGCGCGAGGCCTGGTCACCACTCGTGGCGGTCGGTGTCGAGTGGATCTCGAGCGAGACCAATCCGCAGTTTCTCACCGTGCTCGGCCCGAACGACATCGTTGTGATCGGTGATTTCGAACTAGAGATCGAGTCGGTCAAAAGTTCGATGTCGATCGTATTTCCGTACTCCGGTCTCGAGCCGATCAAAGAAATTCTCGGTGGTGGTGCCCACGAGGGGTCGCGCGACGAAGATGGGCGCTGGCGTCGCAGCATTCGCGAGGACCTCGAGGACGCCGATCTCGAAGTTCGCGCGGTGGTCGGTGCCCAAGGTGTGCGCCTCGGGCAGCTGCTCGATTTTCGCCCCGGTGATGTCGTCGCCTTCGACTTCGACGGGCAAGCGATCGTGTACGCCGAAGATGTTCCATTGTTTCGCGGCCGTTTCGGCGTCTCACGTGGTCAGCAGGCCGTGCAAGTCGAACAGCGCTGCAGCAGAGGCAAATACCAGTGACCGCAGGCAACGACGGCCCACAGCCGGCACATTTCGAAGCGCTGCGCGACGAAAGCGTCAAAGGCGTCGACGGCAATGAAGTCAATTTAGAGGTGATCCTCGAGGTGCCGGTGACGTTGTCGATGGAGGTCGGACGCACCCGCATTCCGATCCGCAATCTTTTGCAGTTGAACCAGGGCTCGGTGGTGGAACTCGAGCGCGTCGCGGGCGATCCGTTAGACGTTTTCGTCAACGGTACGCTGGTCGCGCACGGCGAAGTCGTCGTCACCAACGATAAGTTCGGAATCCGGTTCACCGATGTCGTGAGTCCCGCCGAACGCATTCGGAAACTTCGATGAGTCCGCCGGTCAACACCATCGTCGCGCTGTGCGTAGTCGTTTTCATGATCGTGCTGCTTGGCTGGATGGCGCGCGGTATGCGTGGACTCGTGCGACGCAGCGACGGGGCGTTACGGGTCGTCGACGAAGTCGGGCTCGGGCCGAAGCAACGGCTGGTACTCGTGGAGGTAAACGGTGCGCCCTTGTTGCTGGGCGTTTCGGATGCCGGCATCGCACGCCTCGACGGCAAGGAGACTGCATGCCGCGGCGAGTGATATTGACCGCGATCGCCGGCGCACTGCTGCTCGCCTTACTCGCGACGCCGAGTGTCGCTGCCGAGCTCGCCTTACCGGCAGTCACAGTTAAAAAGGGCGCCGACGGCAGTCAGACGTATGGTTTGACGCTGCAGGTACTGCTGCTGATGACGGCGTTATCGTTTCTCCCTGCGGTACTGCTAATGATGACCGCATTCACCCGCATCGTGATCGTGCTCGGCATTCTGCGCCAAGCGATCGGCGCGGGTCAGACGCCGCCGAACCAAGTGCTGATCGGGCTTGCGCTATTTTTGACGCTGTTCGTGATGGGCCCGACGTTCGATCGTATCAACGCAGACGCTCTGCAGCCGTATAGCGCCGGCCGGATCGACACGATGATTGCTATCGAACGCTCCGTGAGGCCGCTACGAGAGTTCATGCTGGCGCAAACGCGGGAGGCGGATGTCGCCAATTTCGTGAGAATCGCCGGGTCACCGCGCATCGAAAAACCCGACGACTTGCCGTTGCGTATCTTAGTTCCGGCGTTCGTCACCAGCGAACTCAAAAGCGCTTTCACGATCGGCTTCATGTTGTTCATTCCGTTCGTGATCATCGACTTGGTGGTCGCTAGCGTTCTCATGTCGATGGGCATGATGATGCTCTCACCGGTGCTGATTTCATTGCCGTTCAAGTTGATGTTGTTCGTGATGGTCGACGGTTGGTCGCTCGTGACGTCCACGCTCGCCGGTAGTTTCGTGCGATGAGGGGCGACTCGTGAATCCGGAACTCGTACTCGGGATCGGCCGGGACGCGCTCGGTATGTTGCTGCTACTAGCGAGTCCCTTGTTGTTGGTCGCGCTACTCGTCGGTGTGGTGATCGGCGTGTTACAGGCGGCGACCCAAATCAACGAAATGACCTTGGCGTTCATTCCGAAGTTATTCGCCATGGCGCTGACTGGCTACCTCGCAGGGCCGTGGATGTTGAAGTTGCTCGTGGGTTACACGCGGACCTTGATCGAGGGGATTCCGGGGATGTTGCGCTGACATGATCACCGTCACGCAAGCGCAACTTTGGACGTGGATCGCGACGTTTCTTTGGCCGTTCGCGCGGATCGCGGGTTGTGTCATGGTCGCTCCCGGATTCGGCGCAGTTTTCGTGCCGCGTCGCACGCGTCTCGTCGTGGCGTTCGCGCTTGCGTTGCTGGTCGCGCCGTTCGTCACCGCGCCCGTGGCAATCGAGCCATTGTCGATCGTCGGCCTGCTAGCGCTCGTCATCGAAGTGCTCATCGGGATCGCCTGTGGATTTTTGCTGCAACTCGTGTTCGACGCCGTAGGGCTCGCTGGGCAGCTGCTCGCAAATGCGATGGGCCTATCGTTCGCCTTCAACGTCGATCCCGCGCGCGGTGCGTCGACGCCCGCCGTCGGTCAACTGCATTTAGTTTTTGTCACGCTGACGTTTCTCGCCCTAGACGGTCATATCGCGATCGTTCGAGCGCTCGTCGGTACTTTCTCGGCATTACCGATCGCAACGACGTCCGGACTCGAGGTCATCTCGCGCACAGTGGTCGCCGCAGGTGGCTTGCTGATCGTCGATGCGCTACGGATCGCCTTGCCGGGTCTGGCGGCATTGCTATGTGCGAATTTTGCATTCGGCTTCGTCAGTCGCGCAGCACCGTCGCTTAATGTCGTGTCGGTCGGTCTGCCGTTGGCGCTGTTATTCGGCATTCTCGTACTGCAATTCGCATTGGCGGGTGTGCAAAGTGGTTTCGCCACGGCATTCGGTGTCGCTTTGCAAACCGTGAGCGGCTGGCGATGAGCGAGACCGACGCCGCCGAGCGCACGCTCGAGCCTAGTTCCAAGCGCTTGGAGGACGCGCGTCGTCGCGGTGATGTGCCGCGTTCGGCCGACTTGACGACCGCGATCGTCTCAGTGGTCGCCGTCACTGCGCTGTGGTTCGTCGGCGCAACAGCGCTCGAGGCACTCGCAGGCCTGATGCGCGCAGGTCTCGAATGGTCCCCGTTCGCCTGGCGTGATCCCGACGGCGCGGTGAAATTGCTGGGGTCCTCGATGAGGGCCGCAATCGTCTCGCTGCTACCCTGGTTTTCGGCGTGCATTGTGGCTGCCGGTATCGCCCCGACCTTGCTCGGCGGTTGGAATTTCTCGACCGAGACGCTGCGCATCGATTTCGCCCGAATCGATCCGCTCGCCGGTTTCGGCCGAGTATTTTCGTCGCGCGCGTTGCTCGAATTGTCGAAGAACGTAATCAAGGTCATCGTCGTGAGCACAATCGCGCTACTCATCCTGCGCACCGAAGCGCAGCGCATCTCCGCCCTGGCGTGGCAAGACATCGACGTTGCACTGCACGACGTCTGTCGGCTACTCGGTGCGTCGGCTGGTGCGATGACGCTCGCGCTGTCGGCGATCGCTGTCGTGGATGCACCGTGGCAATGGTGGAGTCATCGACGACGACTGCGCATGACGCACGATGAATTGCGCCAAGAATATCGCGAGTCGGAGGGGACGCCAGAAACCCGCGCGCGTTTGCGCGACGCACAACGCGCAATAGCGCGCGGGCGAATGCTCGAAGAAGTGCCGAACGCGAGCGTGGTGGTCACGAATCCGACGCACTATGCCGTCGCCTTGCGGTATGACGCCGCGCGCGACGGTGCGCCCATCGTCGTCGCAAAAGGTGCGGATGCGCTGGCGGCGACCATTCGCGGCGTCGCCGAGCGACACGCGATTCCGCTCGTATCCATGCCACCGCTGGCGCGCGTGCTGTATCGGCACGTCGACATTGGCGCCGGTATTCCGCCACGTCTGTACACCGCGGTCGCTCAGGTGTTGACGTACGTTTGGCAGGTCGAGCGCCTACGACGCACGGGCCGCGGCGCAACGCCGACGGTGCCGACGGTCGATCCGGATATCGAGTCATGGTCGGCGAGGTGAGCGTCGCCGGATCGTTCGCCGAGGAGTTGCGGCGTGGCGCTGCCGTGCCGTTCGCCGTGCTCGCATTGCTCGCGATGGTGGTGTTGCCATTACCGCCGTTCGCCCTCGACGTACTGTTCACATTCAACATCGCACTGTCGCTGATGATCGTGGTTGCGGTGTTCTCAATTCGAAGACCACTGGAATTTGCGACCTTCCCGAGCGTGTTGTTGGTTGCGACGGTGTTTCGGCTCGCACTCAACGTCGCCTCGACCCGCGTCGTATTGATGAACGGTCATGCTGGCAGCGGCGCAGCCGGCAAAGTCATCGAGTCGTTCGGCCACTTCGTGATCGGCGGTAATTTCGCAGTCGGCATCGTGGTATTCGTCATCCTCACGATCATCAACTTCGTCGTCATCACCAAAGGCGCCGGTCGCATCTCCGAAGTGAGTGCACGTTTCACGCTCGATGCGATGCCCGGTAAGCAGATGGCGATCGATGCCGACCTCAATGCCGGCGTCATCGATCAAAACGAGGCTAAAGCGCGGCGCGCAGAAGTTCGCGCCGAAGCTGATTTCTACGGCGCGATGGATGGCGCGAGCAAATTCGTGCGCGGGGATGCAACCGCTGCGATGTTGATTTTGTTGGTCAATTTGTTGGGAGGCGTGCTGATCGGACCGATGATGCACGGCATGGCATTCGGTGATGCCGCGCGCATCTACACGGTGTTGACGATCGGCGACGGACTGGTCGCGCAAATTCCGGCATTGTTATTGTCGATGGCTGTCGCGGTGATCGTCACGCGCATGTCGCGCGAGCAGGACATCGGCGCCGAGGTTTCACGGCAATTAGTCGGCGACCCGCGCCTGGTCGCGGTGGCGGCGTTGGTGCTCGGCTTACTCGGCCTCGTACCCGGGATGCCGAACCTGGTCTTCCTCGGCATGGCGGTCGCCGCCGGGCTGCTCGCGCGTCGCTTACACGACGCGCGCAATAGGGAGAGCCAGTCGGCATTGCGCGCCGTCCCGCCACGTTCCCGTACCGAATCGCGCGAATTGTCATGGGACGATTTGCCGCCGGTAGACCTGATCGGGCTGGAAGTGGGCTATCGACTCGTACCGCTAGTCGATGCCGAACAGGGTGGCGACCTGATGCCGCGCATCCGCGGCGTGCGTTTGAAGCTCACGCAAGATCTCGGCTTTCTCGTTCCAGCGGTACACATACGCGACAACCTCGAACTACCACCCAACGCCTATCGAATTTCTTTGAACGGTGTGCCGGTCGGTGAGGCGACGGTGCACCCCGAGCGTGAGATGGCGATCGATCCGGGTAGGGTGTACGGCAGTGTCGAGGGGATTGCGACCCGCGATCCGGCGTTCGGGATGCAGGCATTGTGGATCGATACCTCGCAGCGCGAGCGTGCGCAATCGCTGGGTTACACGGTGGTCGATGCGGGCACCGTGATCGCGACTCACCTCGGTCAACTCGTCGCGCGTAATGCACACGAGCTACTCGGGCACGAAGAGGTGCAAACGCTGCTGAATGCGCTGGCGAAGTCGGCCCCGAAACTCGTCGAGGACTTGGTGCCGAAGAGCCTGCCGCTAGGCGTGCTCGTCAAAGTTTTGCAGGCACTGCTGGTCGAGCGTGTGCCGATTAGAAACCTGCGCACCATACTCGAGTCGCTCGCAGAGATCGCGCCGCGCACGCAAGATCCGACGGCGCTTGCCGCACATGTGCGCCTCGCGCTGTCGCGCCAAATCGTGCAGGACATCGCCGGGCTCTCACAGGAGCTACCGGTCGTGACGCTCGACGCCGCGCTCGAACAGACCCTCACCACAGCACTCGGCAGCGGCACGACGGCCGTGATCGAGCCCGGTCTCGCCGAACGCATGCAATCGCGACTCGCGGAAGCGGCCGAACGGCTCGAACTGGCGGGAGATCCGGTGGCGCTGCTCGTCACGCCGGCCCTGCGGCCGACCCTCGCGCGATTTTTGCGCGCCACCGTGCCACAGATGCACGTGCTCGCGTGGAACGAGATTCCGGATAACCGCCGTGTGCGACTCGTCGCTACGGTCGGTCAGCAATGAGGTGATCAATGATTGCGGTATTGCAGGCTCCCGACATGAAAAGCGCACTCGCTCGCGCACGCGAGCGCTGCGGTGACGACGCGATCGTCATCGCGACGCGGCGCCTCGGCAGCGGCGTAGAGATCGAGGTCGAGTTGCGCGCTTCGGCCACCGAAGATTGGGTGAGTGCAGGGGGTGCGATCGCCATCATCGGTCCTGCAGGCGCCGGTAAGAGCACTTTACTCGCCGCCATTGCCGCGCGGTGGGTGTTGCGCCACGGCCCGCGTCGCACCGTCTTGCACGGGGTCGGTGGCGAGCGTTCGCGTGCCGCCGATTCACTCGCGAGAATCGGCCGTTTACTCGGCGTGCCGGTGCGCTGTGATGTCGACGTCCCGACCGCCGTCAAAGAAATGCTGCGCTGTGCGGCCGATGGCCTGGCCTTGCTCGAGGTGCCGGCGATCGTCGACGAAGTCGGGGCTCGAACGACCTTATCGGCGCTCGCGCATTCGCCATTACGCGTGCAGCTCGCGTTACCGGCAACCTTGCAACGCCGGACCGCCGACAAAGTCATCGCGCGCTACCAAGCGGCCCGACCGGTCGGGGTCGTGCTCACGCATTGCGCCGATAGCGCTGCACCGCAGGACGTACTCGCGGCCGCCGAAGCCGCGGGGTTGGCGGTCGATTGGCGCCTCGACGGTCCGCGCATCCCGGACGATTTGTGTCGCATCGATGCTCGCCAACGCGATTCGTCGCCCACGCGGAGGCGCCATGTCGCCGCTTGAGTATCGAGCTCGCAAAAGCGTCAACGTCATCGCCGTCACGGGCGGGAAGGGCGGCGTAGGCAAATCGACGATCAGTCTGAATTTATCTGCAGCTTGTGCGGCGCTCGGTCGTGAGGTGCTACTGCTCGACGGCGATCTGGGTCTTGCCAATCTCGATGTGATGTTGGGGCTCGTGCCGCGACACACGCTCGCCGACGTGGTCGAAGGGAGCGTCGCGCTCGAAGATATTTTGATGCCCGTACGACCGGGGTTGAGAGTCGTACCCGGCGCCTCCGGCATCGTGTCGATGGCCGCGCTCGGTGGTCACGAACATCTCGGGCTAGTCCGGGCGTTCAGCGCCCTGACCGGGCAGTACGACCTATTGGTCGTCGACACCGCAGCAGGAATTTCGCCCGGTACGCTGCAACTCGTACAAGCAGCGCAGCACGTGCTCGTCGTCGTATGCGACGAACCGGCATCGGTCACCGATGCCTACGCTTCAATCAAGGCGTTACGCAGCGAGTTCGGCATTCGTCGCTTTCGCATCGTGACCAACATGACGCGTCGCGACGGAGCGGGCGAGCGTTTGTTCGCGACCCTAAACAAAGTGTCGGCACGATTTCTCGACGTCGTTCTTGAGCATGTCGCCGATCTGCGCGACGACGATTTGTTACGACGCTCGATTCGCCGCCAACGCCTCGTGATCGAAGAGTTTCCCGATGCGGTGTCATCGGTCGCACTGCGCACACTCGCGGCGCGCTGCCTCGACTGGCCGTTGCCGAACGGACCGCGTGGCAATATCGAGTTCTTCGTCGAGCGCAGTTTCAAAAAACTGCCACCACGTTTGCAGGTCGTGCGATGAGCGCAGTGGTCGAGTACGCGCGCGCATCGCGCCAGTCCGAGTCGATCGAGCCGTTGATCGCGGAGCACGCCACCCTAGTCAAGCGAATCGCGTTTCACCTCAAGGCGCGCCTACCGGATACGGTCGAGCTCGACGATCTTTGTCAGGCTGGCATGCTCGCCTTGCTGGAAGCTGCTGCGCATTTCGAAGCCGGACATGGTGCATGCTTTGCCACCTACGCCGGCATTCGCATCCGCGGCGCGATGATCGACGCGTTGCGGGCCACAGATTGGGCACCGCGCTCGGTGCACCGTAACACCCGCGCGGTCGCGGCAGCGCTCGCAGCCGTCGAACATCGCACCGGCCGCGAGGCTCGCGACACCGAAATCGCCGCAGAACTTAAAGTTTCGCTCGACGTGTACCACCGCATGGTGCAGGACGCTGCCCAGTGTCGCTGGGAGCGCTTGGATGAACTCGAGAGTCTCGATCCCGTCGACGGTCGCGAGGATCCATTACGCGACCTCGCCGATTCCGGTTTGCGTTCTGCGCTCACAGCCGCGATCGAAGCCTTGCCCGAGCGCGAACGACTCTTGATGTCATTGTATTACGGGGACGAGATGAACCTCAAAGAAATAGGGGTAGTTCTCGGTGTGAGCGAGTCCCGTGTTTCGCAACTGCACGGGCAGGCCGTGGCTCGGTTACGAGCGCGCCTCGCGGCTTGGCGGGATCGTTGATGTCGATCTGGGCTGCGCTGGGACTGGGTTTTGCGGGCAGCTTGTTCGGCATAGCGCTCGCGCGCCTCTTCGAACACCTACGCCGACCGCGCAAGGATTTTTCCAGCGATATCACCCCCGTCGATCTTGCGCGTGGTGGCGCTAGGGGCGACGAGTTGATGGAGCGCTGCGGCTTAGAGCCCGAAGAAGCCGC
>RGUL01000064.1 GCA_010027845.1 Gammaproteobacteria bacterium | reverse complement strand
AGCGAGACTGCCCGGCAAAAGTTCGTTGGCGAGTGGTACGCCGGTCTGCAACGGGTCGGTGTCGTCCGCCATCACCAGTGTCGGGGTACGCACCAACGGCAAGCGTGCCCGATCATCGTGCGCAAACGCGGCGCGGTAAGCGAGGTGATAGGTACGGATCGACTTCAAAACTTCGACCGTCGTGTTGTGCAATGCTTCGACCGACGGTTGCGCGACACCGCGTAGATGGGCGACATCGCGGCGGAAATACGGAAAGAACCAGCCTTGATCGCGCACGAAGTGCCAAGCCCAATGAAATTGACTGCCGAAGGCATCGGGGGTGACGGCGGGCGCATAGTTGGCGAGAAAGTCGCGTTTATCGTCGGCCGAGAACATCGCGATCCCGTCGAGAATCATGCGCCCGACACGCTCCGGATGGGCGAGCGCGATCTCGATACAAATATGCGCACCGGTATGGCTGCCGTAGAGATCGACTTTCTCGAGTCCGAGCGCGTCCATCGCACGCAGCGCAGATCCGGCGTAGTAGGGGATGTCGGGGGTCGTCACGGCAGGCGCCGCGGAATCGCCGTTACCGAGCGTATCGGGTGCGATGACGCGACGCGATCGACCGAATTCGCGTATCAACGACGACAGACCGATGCTCGAGCCGGGCGAGGCGTGAATCATCCACAGTGGATTACCGGTCGACGCCTGCGGTCCCGGCGACGTTCGATAGTGCACTTGACCCTCGGTGATCTCGAGAAACGCTCTTTTGATCATGACCGCACTCCGATTGGTTAAGCGTTCTGCGCGAGGATCGTGACAGCCGCACGATCAGCGCTCTCGGCGGCGGCCTCGAGACCGAACTCGGCGCGTCGCAAATGCTCGCCTGCGAAATACAGGCGTTGCCACGGGTCGCCCATGACTTTTGCGAAGCGTCTGACTTGCCCAGGCAAAAAAACGTGCTTATGCCCGAGCGTGTACGGTTCGGCGCCCCAAGAAAACTTCGCTCGAACGGCGACTTTTCCGGCGGACGCCGGCCGCATGCGCGCGAGTTCGCGCAACACGAACCCGTCGATTTCGGTCGCGGGGATTTGATCGAGGCGATCGGCCGCGTAGCCGTTGACCCACACTCGCAAGTGTCGCACCGAGCCGTCTTTGCTCGGCACGGCGAACAGTCGCTCGAGCGGACCGTCGCTGTAGACGTTGATGCCGAAGCCGTCGCTTTCCCAAAACGGAGTTTTGGCTTCGAGGATGAAATGGGTGGTGCCGCCGTAGGCTGCATCGGCGATCGCTTCGGCTTGCAGTGGTGGCAATGCGGGCGCGATCGCGATGCGGCGTAGGACGGAAAACGGCAGCGCGCAGATGATGAAATCCGCCGAATAGCGTGAGCCGTCGAGGCAGGTGACGGTCGGGCGGGGCGCGGCGCAACTGATGTGCGAAACCACCTTGCCGAAGTGCACGTTCGCTCCCGGTGCCGCAGCCATCGCACGCGGCAAGGTTTCGGAGCCGCCGGGAAAGCCGAGCCAATCGGAATTCGCGCCGGTGAACAACGCTTGGCCGGCGTTTGGTTTGTAGCCGCCTTGCATGCTGCGGGCGAGATCACGCAGCATCGCGAGCGCCGACGTGTGCCACATATCGGTGTGATCGATACCGATGCTCGCAAGTTCGATCGCGGCGTCTGAGACGCCTTTGGAGCGTAGCCAGTCGCCGGCGGAAATATCGAGGTCGGCCCAGCGTGGTTCGAGCCACGCCCCGACGTCGTCGCCGAAAGGGTTGAAGCGTGCCATCAGCGTCGTTTCTAGGAGATGCGGCAAAATTTTGCGTTCATCACCTCGGGTCGGGTTCGTAGGCGATTGCGCCCATTCGGCGGGCTTCAATAATTTTCCACCGATGTCGAAACAGGTACCCGGATCGGGGCGTGGCGTCGGCTGGGCGACGACGTTGACGCGACGTGCGGCATCGAGAATGCGGCCGTAGTTAGCGCCGATTTGCGATGCGCCGAGATCGAACGGCAGGCCGTCGATCTCGATCGTTCGCATACGGCCACCGGCGCGTCCGCTCGCCTCGAGTATCGTGACGTTCGCACCTTCCTCGCGCAGCAAGCTCGCGGCGCGCAGACCGGCAATACCGGCGCCGAGTACGAGTACGTCGGTGCGTGTGGCAGCGCGTAATCGGGCTGTGCCGAAGGCGAGCGCCGCGGCAGAGCCGGTGATGAAGATGCGACGCGATCTCACGGCGACATCTGCTCACGGTCGAAGAATTCGCGTGCGGCGCGCGCGCTTTCGGAGCCGCATTCGAGCGGCATCATGTGACCACAGCGCTCGATGACCACCAAAGATTTTTTCTCGGTCGCGGTGAGTGCCGCGAGCGCGCCGCGCGCCGTCGTCTCGACCGGAAATTCGTGATCGTTAGCCGACCAAAGCAACAGCGTCGGCGCGTGAATGCGCGGCAGGTCGGTCGCCGTACGCGCGAACATCGCGCCGCTCGGCACGAAGCGTGGGCGCGGTAATCTTTGAGCGCGATTGTTGAGGTCGGTCCACTCGCGGACCAATTCCGGCGTCACTTTGCGCGGATCGAAAAAATTGAGTTGCAGGACACCGCGCCAGCGCAGCTCGGGATGCCAGCCGCCTAACCACGGATCGATGGCGAGGGCGAGTTTCAGCGCCCAAGGCATCGCGCCACGCACGGGCTTCATCGCGCCGATTGCGACATTAGACAGAATGACACCCGTCACGCGCTCCGGGTGTTCGGCGGCATACGCCGCAACCGACAATCCGGCGCTCGACGTCCCGACCAAAAAAAACCGCTCGATACCGAGTTCGCGCGTCAATTGATCGATGATGGCCATTTCGTCTTGCGCTGCGTCGGCTGAACCGGCGGGCTGCGGGCTCGATAAGCCCATGGGCGGACGATCGAAACGTACGATGCGGTAGTGGTCGGTGAGCGCCGGAACCCAAGAGTCCCACATGCGCAAGCTGCCGAACGAGCCGTGCACGAGCACGATGGCGGGTCCGGTGCCTTCGTCGCGGTAGTGCACGCGTTGACCGTCGACGTCGATGAAGCGTGAGTTCGGCGTGCCGTAACGCGCGAGCAGTGTCGTATCGTCGGGTGTCAATACACCGGTGCGTGCTGCGAGGACGAATGCGAACGCCACGACCAATAGCACCAGCAGCGCACCGCCGATTTTTTTGAATATGTTCATGGTTTGCTCTGTCCGAGACGGGCGAAAGCGGCATCCGCAAACGTCTTAAGTTCGCGATTGAAACGCTCCGGCTCCTCGGCGAACGGCGAATGTCCGGCGTTAGGGAACGACGAACTGCGAGCCCCCGGCACGCGAGCGACCAGCTCACGCCCCTGCGTCTCGGGCGTACTGCCGTCTTTACCGCCGATGAACACCAGGAACGGTACGTCGATATTCGCCACCAAAGATTTGTTATCGAGCGATCGAGCGAACATGTAGCGCCGCGCCTCGGTTGCCGTCAGCAACCCCATGGTATCGGCTTGGGCGAGCCACGCCTCGGGCATCGGTTTGGCCGTCAGGCGCAGTACACCGCGGCGGACCGCTGCTGCGCGCACCGCAGGGTCGCCGGACATTTGATCCTCGAGCATGCGATTCATGTCTGCAATCAGGGTCGGTGCGGGCGGTTCTTTGCTCGTCGGCGGATCGGTGAGGCCGCCGTATGCGCCGACCAAGGCGATCCCCGCGAGGTCGCGAGTACCATATTTGCGTAGGTAATCGGCGACCACCAAAGACCCGTATGACCAGCCGAGCACCACGGGTTTGACGGCATGCGTCGCCGCGATCACGCGCGCGAGATCTTCGGCCCATTTTTCGCTGACGACGTAAGCGTCGCGCTGCCATGGTTTACCCGACTGGCCGTGACCGCGTAGATCGTAACTGACGAGATGGAACGCGCCGGTGAGTGCAGGGTCGTCGAGTTGCGCATCGAAACTCGAGTGACTTTGTCCGATGCCGTGCACCAACACGATCGTCGGCTTCGACGCATCACCGACCTCGACCACGTTGAGCGGCACACCATCCGCACCCTCGATGCGCGAGTAACGACGAGTGCCGTTCGGTTCGGTATGACCGATCGGCAACGTCGTGAGCACGCCGACGAGGCTCAATAAAATCGCAATCGACTCACGCATAGCCCATGCCCCCGTTTCGACCGATCGAATTTACACCAGCCCTAGCAAGTGCTCTGCGGAGTCGCCACAATCCGTCCATTCCGGTCACCCCTCGGTGTGTTCATGGCCGATATCGTCGCTCCGCACGGCAGTCCGCTCGCCTTCGCCGTGGTGTCCTGTAGTCGGCTCGACACGGCACTGTCGTTCTACCGCGATCTGCTCGGACTGGACGTGATCGAGCGACGACTCTGGAAGGGTGGGGCGTTCGAGGCGCTGTTTCGGGCACCGCCCGGAGCGTCCGCCGAGTGCGTGATGTTGAGCGCCGGCGACGATCCGGTGGGCCGGATTTTATTGATCGAATTCGCGGGTGCGGTCGGCCCGCGCGTCATGCGCGAGTCACATTCGGCGGTATTCGGCTTGTCGAACCTTAATTTCTACGTGCGCGATGCGGTGCAAGCGAGCACGAATTTGGCGGCGCACGGTTTTCCGCCGTGGACTCCGCCCACCCGTCACGCGTTCGAAAGTGGCGTCGGTAATCCGGTCGAAGTGTTATTCGACGGTCCGGACGGCTTGACGATCAACCTGGTCGAATTAGCGAGTACCGATCCTGCGACGCGCGTCGGACAAATGCGCGCCTACACCGAGCGCCGAGGTTTTACCGCGACGGGTTACACGCCGGTCGTGACGACGTCGATCATTTGTCGCGATCTGGAACCGACGCGCGAGTATTGTGAGCGGGTGTTGCGAATGGGCGTGCTCATCGACGATGAACTCGCAGCGCCGCACGTCAACGGATTTTTGCGCCTGCCGGCGCAGGCGCGCACGCGAATTAAATTCATGCAGGGCAATCACATGTTCGGCAAGCTCGCGTTGTCACAGCCGCTCAATTATGCCGACGAGTGCGTGGATCTCGTGCCGCGCGCCGAGGCGCCGAACGTCGGTTATCTCGCGCAGGGCTTCGAGCTCGACGATCTCGACATGGCCGATCGCGCCTGCGCCGAACTCCGGCTTGCCACCTTGTTCAAAGATGACGCGCTCGAACTACCGGGGCTCGGCACGCGGGCCGTCCGCGCGTTACGCGTGCCCGGCGTCGGCGCCACTCACTGGTTGGTGAGTCGCGCGACGCGCATCAAGCGGTGAAGTCGATCAGCTCACGGCCCAGCAAGCGACCGAACGACAGTGCCGGCATCACCGACATGCCGCCGCACTGCGAATCGCCCATCAACTGCGCGCAGCCGAGTAATTCTCCGGCGGCATAGAGATTGGGAATCGGTGCGCCGTCCGGGCGTATCACCTCGAGTTTGGCATTCACCGCGAGCCCCGCAAAACTCAATAAATTCCACGAATGCAGTTTGAGCGCATAGAACGGGCCGGAGCCGATCGGCATCGGCATGTGCTCGCGGCCTAAGAAATCTTTGCCTGCCGTGCGGCCACGATTGTATTCGGCGACGGTGCGTTGCAGTCCGGCCGGGTTGATACCGGCGGACTTTGCGAGCGAGTCGAGATCGCCGGCGCGATAGAACATCGGCAGCCCTTTGTCGTAGGCCGCCGCCGTGTCGGCGTCGGTCCATGGACCACTGAAGCCGCCGCGCACTAATGAGGGCGCAGCCTGACGGATCGCTTCGTCGTAAATGACCCAACACGATTCGTCGGCGAGTTTTCGGATCGCATGTTCGTGCGCATCGTGACTCGGAATGTCCTCGCGTAAAAATCTTTTACCGTCGCGATCGACGAGGATTTCGTAGGGTGGCCGCTCGGGCGGAAAGTGTCTGACCATCGCGCGAATTGGACTCGGGTAGTCCTCGTGTTCGAGCACTGCGCCGAAGAGCGGTGTGTGATATTCGCCGCCGTGCACGAAGCCGCCGGCACCGATGCCGAGTTCGATGCCTTTGCCTTGACTGAAAGGATAGGTGGCTCGCGTGAAGGTGCGGATGCCTTCGTATTTTTGATAGAGCTGTGCGTTGGCGGTGTAGCCACCGGAAGTGAGCGCCACTTTGCGCGCGCGTTGTGTCGTCTTGCGTCCGTCGGGCCCTTGCACGATCACCCCTTGCACACGGCCGCGCGCATCGCGCACGAGGTCGAGGGCCGAATGCCCGACGAGCGCAGAAACCTTGCCGCTCGCGAGCAACGGTTCGAGTTGTGCATTGAGCACGGCGAGAATCGACCGACCACCCTCGTAGCCCCAGGCGTAGCGGGCGCGGCTGTAGGGCTCGTGGGTGGTGCCGGTGATCGGGTGGCCGTCACGAACTTTGAAACCGTTGTCGAGCAGCCAATCGAAGGCGGGTGCCGCAGCACCGGTCGCCAATCGCACGAGCTCGGGGTTCGCATGCCCTTTGCTGATGCGCATGATGTCGTCGTAATGCAATTGCGCGGTGTCGTCGATGCCGCGAGTTTTTTGCAGGCGCGTGCCCGCCGCGCTCATTTGTCCGCTCGAGAGGAATAGCGTGCCACCGAGCGCGCCCGCTGCTTCGACGATCAGCACGCGAGCGCCACGTTGTGCGGCGAAAATGGCCGTGGGCAGACCGGCGTTACCGCCGCCCACCACGATCAAGTCCCAAGCTTGGCGAGCGGCAGCTTTTGCGCCCACCACGCCGACTGCGAGCGTCGCCGCAGCGGCACCGGCACCGACCAGAAACTCGCGCTTGCTGAGTGACATATCGACCTACCCCCGTGATCTGATTCGTTGTAGTGACGAGGAGCCTAGACCCAAGCGGCGACGAGAAACAACCACCGTGTGATCACTGCGTGGTGTCGTGGTGAGCGACTGAGCGCCCGAAGTGCAGTATCGTCGGCATATGAGCGAGAGCAAGCAGCTGCCCGACGGCACGGAAGGCCTGATATTCCGCGAGGACGCCCAGCACCGATCCGAGTTTTTTTCGGAGCGAGCCGACGTTGGACGACTACTGGAGATGGTGACGGCGTTGACCGGCGAGATCGCGATATTGCGCGCACGGCTCGATACCCACGAGCGGCTCGCAGCGAGTGGTAGTGGGTTCGACCATGCGCGGGTCGAGGCGTATCGCGCGCCTAGCGACGTGCTCGCGTATCGTATGCAACAAGATCAAGAGATGATCGCGCGGGTGTTCCGCGCCGTGACCGAAGAAATCGATCGTTTGGCGTCGGACGCCGACGTCCGCAAAGTTCTCATGGAGAAAAAAGCATGACCGTGCACGCGATGATGCCCGAAGCGACTCACGACGAGGCCGCACGTTTCGCCCACGTCGTGAGTTTGAAGAATTTTTTGATGCGCAACCTCGAGCCTAAGTGGCGTGGTTACGTCGACGAGCATCTCACGCCGCAGTTCGCGGCAGCCGGTCGCGATGCCGCAGAGGAATATCGTGATCTAGAACGTCGGCTTGCAAAGCTCGGTGCCTATCGCACCTGGCAAGCGCTGACGGTCGCCGCGCAAGAGGAGATGTGGCGTAGCGTCGGTCAATGCGTCGATCGGCAGTTGGGTGATCTCGATACGCGTGCGAAGACGATCGACGGCGGCTCGGTGCGTACCGATTCGGAGTTCGTCGCGCCGCGCTATCTCAGTAAAGTCGACATCCACCTGATGCCGGGCGGCTACGCGGCCGATCGTGGTGGCGACGACGTGCGTCAAGGCGCCGTGTTCGACAAGGCTGCTGCGCTCTATCACATGGGTCGCAACGGCGGTGAACTCAACGACGTGCGCGGGCATACCATCGTTCAGCATCTTTTCGAGCGCTATGGAAATTTACAACCTAAGCGCATTCTCGACATCGGTTGCACGGTTGGTCACAGCACGACGGCGATCGCGAGCTATTTCCCCGATGCGGAAGTGCATGGCATCGACGTCGGTGGTGCGTTGTTGCGCTATGCGCGTGCGCGCTCCGCCTCCTTGGGTCAAAAAGTCCACTACTCGCAGCAGAACGGCGAGCAGACCGATTTTCCCGAAGGTCACTTCGATCTCGTGGTGTCCTCGGCGGTGCTGCACGAAACCTCGTTCAGCGCACTGCCGCGGATCTTCAAAGAAGCGCATCGTCTTCTGCGCCCGGGCGGCGTGATGATCAATCTCGAAGTGCCGTTGCGCTTCGACACTCATTCGACTTGGAGCCGCATACGCGGGCTATTCGAGGCTCTGCACAACAACGAACCTTTCTGGATCGGTGCGCAGACCCTCGATGTCGGCGCGATCGCCAAATCAGCAGGCTTTGCGGAGGTGCTCGCGGGCTATCAGAACGCGACTCCGAAAGCGGACCGCGCAGCAGCACCGACCTTCACCACCAAATCCGGTCCGGTGCACGTCGTGTGGTATATGGTTTCGGGCGTCAAGTGAGCTGACCACGCGCGATTCGGCGCGTGAATCAAAGATCACGAGCGATGCGGAAGCCGAATATTTGACTGGTGAGGGTCGCCGGATCGCGGCCGCGAAAGGTCGGTGTTTGGCGCGTCAGTGTCGTGACCCAAGAACCACCTTTGGAGCCGCGACGATCGCAACCCGTTTTGGTTTGCGGTGAGCCGTCGGTGGGCGCATCAGCCGGGTGCGGCATCGCATAGCAATCTTCGACCCATTCCCAAACGTTGCCGATCATGTCGTAGAGACCGAACGGATTAGGTGCGCGACTGCCGACCGGTGCGACACCGGCGTGACCGTCGTCGCAGGGCGCAACGTCGATACGCCGATCGGCGAGCGCTTTGGCGCCCGAGGCATCGAACACGTTCGCTTCGCGACAAGCTTCGTCTTTGCGTTCACCCCAAAGGAATCGACCGGTGTCGCGGTTCGCGCGCGCGGCGTATTCCCATTCGGCTTCGCTCGCGAGCCGATATCGTCGGCCGGTTTTTGCTGCAAGCCATGCGGCATAGGCTTTGGCGTCGTTCCAATCGACGCAGGCGACCGGTTCGTCTTCGAGGATCGGTCGCTGATAGCCGGGGTCGCTCCAATCCGTGCCGGGCAATTTTTGATACGTGCCGTCGCGCAATGCAAAGCAGCCTTTGCCCGAAACGTGTCCGGTGGCGGCGACGAAGCGGCGATATTCGCCGTTCGTGACCTCGAATTTGCCCAGCGCAAACGGACGTGCGATTCGCACCTCACGTACCGGCCCCTCGTAGCGCTCCGGTTCGCCGCCATCGAAACCCATCCGAAATTTTCCCGGTGGTATCACCACCATCGCCGGGCAGTCCGCACAATCGCGGAATTCTTTGGAAGTCGATGGTTTGCCGCCGGGCGCCACGGCGCAGGCAGTGAGCGTCAGCAGCAACAAACATGCGTTGAAAGCGACCAGCGAGCGCATGGTGGACTCCGTATTGCAGATCGAGAATCGAAAAATCAGTTGGGTAAAAATCTAGCGTGGATCGCGAGCATTTTTTTGACACCCTCGGCTACGTGTACGCACGACTGTGTCGCACCGGAAACCACCGGTACTTTCTCGGCCGGGTCCCAGCGCCCGTGCATGACCTGTAACAAACGCGTGCGCCAAGCGGAGCTGGGTGAATAGAGGTCGCAGTAGCCGTCGGTGCAGGTCAACACTTCGAGGCCGCGTAATTTCCCGTCATCGCCGATGCCGACGAGATAGGTGACGACGTCGTTGAGGCCGTAAACCTGGTCGAGAAACAGCCAGCCGCCGCCCTCGACGCGCCAAGCTTTGACTTGCGGTCGAAAGCTCGGAACTTTGTATTCGGCTTTGAGTTGCGCGAATTGTTCCGGCGTGAGCTTGAAGTCCGCCGGCGTCAATTTGACGCCTGGGTATAGGCGTTGCTGAGCCTGCTCGAGCGTTTGAAAATCGCTGGCGACCGCATACTGCGCCGCCACCAGCGTCACCGCTGGCACCAGCAGGAGGCGATTCACCGCGTCAGGTCTTGATCGTGTGTCGCACGCCGAAGCCCGGCAGCGCCGGCTTGGCGTTTTTGACCACTGTGAAACCGCGCTGGCCGATTTCTTCGGTGAAGTTGATGTTGTGGTACTCGAGGCTCCAAACCTCGTTGTTCCAGCGATGGTCGTACCAGCGACCGTACATCATGCGCGCCGGCGACTTGTTGCCGCCACTCATGAAGTCGATCGGGTAGTAGACGCCGCCCGGTCGCGTCACGCGCTGGGCCTCGGCGATCACTTTGCGGGTGATCTCGGCCGGCAACTCGTGGTGCATGATGTAACTCGTCACGATGTCGAAATAGTTGTCTGGGAATTTCGTGTCTTCGGCGAGTCGCTGCGCGAAGTTCGCACCGACGCCGAGTTTGTTCGCGCGCAGATGCGCATAGCGCACCATCGGCGCACCGACGTCGATACCCCAAACCTCTGCGTCCGGAAATCTTTCTTTGAGCGCGACGGTCATTTGGCCGATGCCGCAGCCCATGTCGAGGATGCGCTTGACCTTGCCGTCTTCCGGCAGCGGCAAACGACCCGCGGTGCTCTTGTGCACTTGGTCTTGTTCGTTGTGGCCGATGACGCTGATGTAGAACGAATTCGTGCCGTAGTGGTAGATGTGACCGGCGAACGGGTCGCCGACGTAGCCGCCCGGCTGAATGTGGATCTCGTGGCGGGTGTATGCGGGCACGTCGAAGTTGGTCGGAATGTCGAGCGTGCCCGGGCCGGTTTTGTCGGCCGCTTCCATCTCCGAGAGATATTCGTCGGCATGTGCGTGGAAGTGATCACGCAAAGTTTTCCAAGTGACTTGCTGATTGGCGAGCCACGCGCGCGACGCGATGTTGATCGCCGGCTCCGTGGCGACCAGCGCACGCACTTGTTCGATCGTGAGCGGCGTCAGCGGATCGATGCCTTCGCGTGCGAGCACGCGTTCGAACGCTGCGTTCGAGGCGGTGCGCAGCGTTTTGCTGTGCATCAACCGAAAGCCGAGCGTGAAATCTTGTTGGCTTTCGAGATCGAGTGTGCCGAGACGTACGAGGCGACCATCGACACCGCGCGGTTGCATCGCCCCGCGGATGGGTTTTGCGGCAGCCGCTGCGGCGGTGTCGGCGTTGGCAGCCGTTGGCGCGGCGTCTGCTTGGAGGGATTTGGCGAGTACCAGCGTGGCGGCGGTGGCACCGAAGAGTTCACGTCGACCGATCATGTGCGTACTCCCTGCTCAGCCTTTGGGGAAATCTTCGGAGATGTTGCGGAAGCTCGGGTTACCGAGCGGCCCCATCGCCAAGTCGATG
>RGUL01000063.1 GCA_010027845.1 Gammaproteobacteria bacterium | reverse complement strand
TATCGCAGTAGGACTCAAGATTCGAGGGACTATCTAGATTTTTGTGTGATCGGACCATACTCGCCAGAGACGGTGACGTATAGCGATCAAGAAAGAGCTTGTTGGTGAGTTGTTGAAGGGGGTGGATCCGAAGCAAGTGTTTGCCTCAGAGGGGCTAATGGCGGAGCTTGCGAAGGCGTTGGCCGAGCGGTTGCTGAACGCCGAGGTGGATCACCATCTAGCCAAGGATGCGACAACCGAGTCGCCATCCGGCGCTAGCGGTAATCATCGTAATGGCTACAGTCAAAAGTCTGTCCTCAGGGATAATGGTCAGACCGATCTGCAGATTCCTCGGGATCGTCGGAGCATCTTTGAGCCGCAGCTCATTGCCAAGTACCAGCGACGATTTCCCGGATTCGACGGCAAGATTGTCTCGAGTATGCCCGCGGGATGAGCGTCCGAGAGATTCAAGGCCATCTGCGCGACCCACGCGACCCATATGGCATCCAGACGTCTCCGCAATTCGTTTCCACGGTCTCCGATGGCGTCCTGGAGGAAGTCGGTCGTTCGCAAAACCGATTCGCCCTCAATAGTCTTAATTTCTGCAACATTTCTGTAACCGCACATTCATATCGCGTGCTTAGTATTTATACGAGGGCGACGCTTAAAATAATTCGCCCGATTCCACTCGAAATTGGGAGAACTCATGAAGCGGACGAGGATGTTGCGGCTTGCGACAGCCGTACTGACGTGCGGATTGCTGCTGACTGCTTGCGGCAAATCGGGCGTCGTCAATGTTTCCGATAAACAGATCGGTGACTTCAAAGCAGCGTACACCGCCGGCGTCGACGGCACGGCCAAGCCCGCCGTGATCGGAGCGGCGGAAACCCAAGATCTCTACGATCCCGCGTTCCTCGATAGTGGTTTCACGAAGACCGACATCGTCGCAGCGCTCACGGGCGAGGCGACGGCGTTGCCCAACGCGGCAACAACCGGCCACTCCGGCGTCCCTCAAGTTACCTTGTCGGATGTAGTGGTTTCTAACTGTAATAACGCCGGCCCGGGCCCGATCACCTGCTCGTTGTCTGCGTCCTTGACGAATAGCGACGCGGACACGACGGTCACGTACCTCAACTCGACTCTGCGGCTGTCTCCGGACGGCAAGTTGCGCCTCGTCGGCGACAACCTCTCGACCACACCTTAACGATACCGAGCTTCGCACATGAAAGCATTAGATTTTCGGAACGTTGCCTACGCCAGTGCCGCCATTTGCGCACTGGGCGGGATTTTGAACTCCGGCCCGGCCGCCGCGGCAAGCAAAGCCAAAGAAAAGGCTGCGGGTGCGTACGTCACCGGCGATTTCCACAATCACAGCACCTGCTCGGACGGGTCATTGTCGATGAAAAAACTCATCGACAAGTCGGTCAACACTTGGGGTTTGGATTGGTTCGTACAGGCCGATCACGGCGGTTCGTCGGCGCGCAACTGCACGGGTTTGACTGCCAATTCGACCGGCCCGTACCCGCCGGCGACCTACCCGAGCGCCGGACAGCCGGCGACTACGGGCAAGGGTCCCAATCTTACGTGGCAGGCGACGCTGCCGAACGGTGTCGTCGACATAAAAGGCGACGGGCCGATTAACCCGAAGGCCATGTGGCGTTGGCAAGAAATCAAAGAATTCCAATACCAAGTCACCGAAGTTGAAAGCCGTCGACTGAGTAAGCCGATTTGGATGGGAGTAGAGACCAATGCGCCGGGACACGAACACGTGTCAATGGCGATTCTCGACGGTCAGCGTCCTTGGCCAGCGACCGGAACCGGTAATGCCAACTTGCTGGCACAGTTCGAATACTGCTTCGATCGCAGCGACACCGACACCAGCCGCGGTGCGGAAAACAGTTGGGATTGCGCCTTCAGCAGCAGCCCGACCGGCAACAAACTGGTTGATGCGACATCGCGCAAAATTGCTAAGGCCGGCAATCTCGGTGGCAACAATAGCGCTGCGGACCCGAATCTCGGCCACACCAAGTCGGTCGAAGCCGTGAAGTGGCTGAACCAGTTTGCGCCTAACGGCAGCTATTACGTGCCGGCGCACCTCGAGCGAGCGGGCTACTACGACCCCGTCGCTGCGCGTGGTTTCAACATCGAGCATTTGCGCAACTTCAACAATGCTGCGCCGCAGATCGCGTTCGGCTTCGAGTCGATGCCCGGTCACCAAGCGTCGCTCAACCGTGGCGAGTATGGCGGCACCGGCTTCACGCGTTCTATCGCCGGCGGCACGTTCGGAGGTACCGGCTACTACACCGCCAAAATTGGAGGAGTTTGGGATGCGCTGTTAGGCGAGGGCCGTAACTGGTGGTTCTTTGCCAGCTCGGACTATCACAACCGCGGTCTATTTGGCCCCGATCAACTCGAAAGCACCCAAGATTTTCAGCCGGGCGAGTACCAACGCACTCACGTGATGGTGCGCAAAGGCAGCAATAGTCTTTCTGCGCAGGGCGTTACCGATGGACTGCGCAGCGGCAATTCGTTTGCGACCAGCGGCCAATTAATCGATCGTCTCTCCTTCGTTGTCTGTGCCATAAATCCGTTGTTGCCGGTCAAGGCGAACACGGCGCTGGTCGAGGCGGCGGCCCTAAACTCGGCCAAAAACAACGCAGAAGTACGTATCGACGGCTGCGCGACCATGGGTGAGAAGTTGGTAGTGCGGCCAGGCTCTAGCTTGGTCGTCGGCATCGCGTTGCGCGATCCGGACGGTTCGAATTTTTCGCCGTATAGCTTCCCGAATCCTTCGCTCGAACTCATCAACGTCAAACAGCCGCTCAATCAGCCGATCCTCGACCACGTCGATGTGATCGGTGGTGATGTCACGGGTTTCGTGAGTCCGACGAATACGGGAGCCTACGCGGGCGAAGCGGGCAAAATTTTGACGGGCACAGCCGGTGACCCGGCCGCGACGTACAAGCCCGACGATCCGGCGACGCTCAATCCGACCGCTCGCAAGTTGAAGACCTTTAACAGCACCAACTGGTCCGCAAGTTCGGGCGGGTTCCGCACCATGAGTTACGTCGTCAAAAATGTCGCGGCGACGCGGTATTTCCGACTGCGCGGCACCAACCTTCCGCCCTCGGTCCCCAACGAAACCGACGCTGATGGTAACCCGTTGCTCGACTATCTAGTCATCCCTTTTGACACGACCAAGCCCGGCACCGTGCCCTGCGCGAGTGCCGCGTGTCCGGCGCATCTGCGCACCATCAACGGCATCAAATATTCGAGCTTCGATGTGGCTGCGTGGGCCGACCTGTGGTTCTACTCTAACCCGGTGTTCGTCCAAGTCACTGGCTCGACGAGTGTCGCAAGCATCATCAAATAATCGCGCGTTCGACAAGCTCGCGCTCGCCGATCACGACCCCCGATGGTTCCGGCCGTCGGGGGTCGCCTATTTTCGTTCCGCGTATTTTCATCAACCGTGACTCGATATTCATTTTCTGCGTGCGTACTAATCGCCGCAGCCAGTGGCGCAGCCGCCCTCGCGTGGCAGGGGCTTTGGACGGTTCAACTGTCCGTGACGCTCGGCCACGAATGGATCGCCGCGCTAGGCGTCATGGCCGGTTTATTCGCCGGCATGGCGCTTGGTGCCGTCTGGCTGGGCGCATGTGTCGAGCGATCTGCTTATGCTGGATATTGGTTTGCCGGTTTAGAGATTCTGATCGGCGGCTGGGGGTTGCTCCTGTCTTGGCTCATCCCCGCATGCTTGCCGATCGTCGCGCCGCAATTGGGCGAAACGCCGCATCCGCTCGTGCACGCTGCTTCGTCATTTGGTTTGCCCTTGCTACTGATGTTGCCGAGCACGGTCGCCATGGGTGCAACGTGGCCTGCGTTGTCTCGCGCGATGCACGGACATCACGGGGAAATGGGCTGGCTGTACGCCGCCAACACCGCAGGTGCGATGCTCGGTCTGCTCGGCAGTGTATTTTGGCTCATCCCGTCCGTGGGCTTGCAGCGAGGTGCTTTGGTCGGCGCTGCGATCAACGTGACGTGCGGAATCGTGGCGCTCGGAATTTTTCGGGGTCGCACGCCCTATGCCGCCCCCGTGTCCTCTGCATCGCCCGTCTCGACCGAGGGCGTACTACCGTTGCTTTTTATTTCGGGATTCCTCGGCATTGGCTACGAAGTGCTTTGTATCCGAGTGCTGTCGCAGGTCGGCGAGAACACCGTGTACAGCTTCGCCGTGATGATTGCGGTATTTCTTTGCGGCACAACGGTGGGCGCGACGCTTCGAGTGTGGCAAACCCCCAGTCGGGCAATTTTGACGAACGGCATCGCCGTGGCCCTCGGTGGTGTCGCACTTTGGAATATCAGCGGTTTGGCGGCATGGGGCAGTCGAGTCGGAGCACAATGGGTCGGCGGCGCCCTGTCGACCGAAGTGATCGTCGCACTCGGCGCGCTGGCGTTGCCTGCGGTTGCGATGGGTATGACTTTCACGCTGCTCTGTCGGTGTGCGTTACGGCGCGGCGACGCCTTGAGTCTTGCCCTCGCCAGCAACATGAGTGGCGCGGCGATCGCACCGGCATTGATCGGGGCCGTCGCGATTCCGATGGTCGGGCCCGGACCGACACTCTGTATGTTGGTGGCTGCCTACGGCTCTTTGGCTCTAATCGCCGATCGCGAGCTGCGCCGCAACGCGCTAGCTCTGCCAGCCGGCGCGTTGACGATCGTCGCCTCGTCCGCCACTTTATTTTTAGGGCCTCTGCAGCCGATGGAGTTAGAGCCGGGTGAGCAATTGGTGCGAGCGATCGATGGACCGATGGCAACAGTCACCGTGATCGAGGATCAAAACGCAATCTTGCGGTTGCGGATTAACAATCGCGTTCAAGAAGGTAGTAGTGCAGCGAGTCCGGTCGAAGCACGCTTGGCGTTGATCCCTTTGCTGCTACACCCACAACCGCGCCGTGCTTTATTTTTGGGATGGGGTACCGGGTACACCGCACGCATCGCGGCGCTCGACGATCGACTACACGTGCAGGCCGTCGAGCTATTACCCGAGGTCATCGTCGCCTCGACGCTTTTCGACGCCGTACCGAGGTTTCCGGCGACGCGCGCCGCGGTCCAAGTCACACAAGCCGACGCGCGCCGTTTCGTGCTCGCCTCGCGCCAGCAGTTCGATCTGATCGTCGCCGATCTTTTTCATCCCGCGCGCAGTGGTGCCGGAAGTTTGTACACCCTTGAGCATTACCGCGCGCTGCGTGATCGATTGACCTCGGGCGGCGTGGTTTGCCAGTGGCTAGCGCTGCATCAAATGGAACTCGACACGCTGCGACCGGTGATTGCCGCGTTCCGCGAGGTGTTCCCGAATGCCGTCATGATCCTCGCCAGTAACAGCCTAGAGACACCGGTGATCGGGTTGGTCGCGCGGGTGAACGAACCTATGGAGGGCCCGGCCGAGGTGTCTGAGCGTCTGGCCCGAATTGCGCATCGATTGCGTCCGGAACTGCAACGCGCCGGTTTGCTGGACGCGGAAGCCGTGCTGGGAAGTACGCTGGCCGGCGGCCACCGGTTGCAAAGCTGGCTCGGTGACGTCCCCGCGAACAGCGACGACCAGCCCGTTGTGGCGTACACCGCGCCATGGGACACCTACCGTCCGCAAAGCACGCCGGCACAACGACTCGGTTGGTTGCTCACACAACTAGGTGAGCCCGATAGGAGGCAAATCGAAGCCGAATTAGGCTGGCGCAGCGCCGATTCGATCTCTCGCGTCGCACCCGAAGCCAACGCGGTTACCACTGTGTATAACTACATCCGAGCCCGCAATCGATACCTGCTCCTGGGCTTGACTCGCCCCGATCTGCAAAGTGAGCAAGGCCGGGCAGATGTTGCGCGATCGTTACAGTCCTTGCTGAGCCTCAGCCCGCAGTTCAGACCAGCAGCCGACGCATTACGTTTCCTCAGTCCGACCGCTATGTCAGCCGGCCCATCTTCAACCAATCGGTAGTGCCTCATGTCCGACTCATTTACGGTAACCAACACCGAGCCGCCTCTTTACCGGCGCTTGCTAACTGAGCCACTGGTGCATTTTCTGCTGCTCGGCGCACTGTTATTCGCGCTCGACAGCGTGCTGCTAAAACGACGGGGCGACCCGCGACGAATCGACGTGCCCGACACCGCTTACGAGGAAGCGCGTGCGCTGTTCAGTGATAGCACTAAACGCGACCCGTCAGATCGTGATCTTAAAATTTTGATCGATCGATGGATCGACAACGAGGTGCTGTATCGCGAGGGGTTGCGCCTAGGTCTTGACAAGGGTGACTCGGCAATTCGCGATCGGGTGATATTCAAGGCCTTGAGCGTGGTACAAGCTGAATTGCGCGAACCAACGATCGACGACAAAGGTTTACGCGCGTGGTTTGAGGCAAATCGAGCGCGCTACGACACCCCGACACGCTATGATTTTTTGGAGGCGGTAGTCACGAGCGATCGCAGCGAAGAGAGTTTACGACGTTTCGTAGACTCGTTGAACGGGCGTGGCAGCAGCGATGCCGAGAGCAGCCTCAACGTTTTCAAAGATCGGCCGCGGCCGAACATCGTCCAAAGTTACGGCGAAACCTTCATGAAGGGTCTCGCTGCTGGGGTTCCCGCGGGTTCCTGGATGCTACTGAGCTCCACGACCGGTCCGCGCGTCGTTCGGCTACTCGAAATTAAACCTGGTAAAAGCGCAGACTTCGAATTAATGCGGCCCGATCTCATAAAAGATTGGCGCAACGAAGCGTTAGCCAAAGTGACCACCGACGCGGTCCGTGAATTGGTTGCGCGGTACCGAGTCCAGCGGCGGGAAGATCGTCGATGACACTCCGTGAAAATCGATTGCCACGCCACTGGTTGCGATGCGTGGCGGCGTTCATCGTCATATTATGGTGTGGGTTGCTCACCGAGACCACCACCGCGCACGAGGCGACTTTGGTCGATCTGCGCGTCCGCGAAGTGGCGCCGGGCGATTTTGTTTGGACGTGGAGTGTCGGTGCACGAGGTCGACCGGTCGCAGAGGAATTGACACTGCACTGGCCGGAACACTGCGAGGTTCGCGGCCAAGCGATGCGCTGCGGTTCCACGGGGCTCACCGGCGAATTTTCCATCGACGGTGTCGGCGAGTTGTACTCCGCCGTCATCGTGCGCCTGAGTTGGTATAACGGCACCACTCAAGTCGTCACACTCACGCAGTCTATGACATCGACGAGACTATACAGCGGCGGCAGGGACACGCGAGGCTGGCGTGAGATCGCCAATGCTTACGGCGTGCTCGGCGTAGAGCATATTTTGAGCGGATGGGACCACTTGCTATTCGTCGTGAGTCTCTTGCTGTTGGTTGGTTTCAATCGTCAGCTAATCGCCACCGTCTCGGCGTTCACCGTCGCACACAGTCTCACCCTGGCCGCCAGCGCTTTTGGCCTATTGACGCTGCGACCGGCGCCGGTGGAGGCAACCATCGCCTTGTCCATCGTGCTCGTCGCCAGCGAATGTCTCAACCCGCGCCCAACAATATCGCGTAAATGGCCTGCGCTTGTCGCGTTTTTGTTCGGACTTGTCCACGGTCTTGGCTTTGCCGGTGCGCTCAAAGAAATCGGCCTGCCCGCCGATCACATGAATCTCGCGCTGCTCATCTTTAACCTCGGCGTGGAGTGCGGGCAGCTGTTGGTGTTAGCGGCGATCATCTTGCTCGTCAGGTTGCTCGGTCGTGCTCTTGATCGAGCGTCCGATCGCGAGGGACGAGTGGCACTCCTCGACCGTTCGCGCCGGGCCGTGATCTACGGAATCGGTATCGTAAGTGTGTATTGGACAATCAGCCGTATCGCAACGATGGTTCTCGACGTATGAATCAAACACTCAATGATCCGGATGATCTACATGGCCTATTTCCCGTCGCAGTGCAGCTGGTGCGCCAAGTGGTTTCGATCGGGGACGCTGGCAGTCTGCGCCGGTGGTTAGAGGGGCGGGTTGCTCAATCCAATTCGCGGTCCGGCTCGCTGCTGCACACGGGACAGATTACACCTGGGCAGCACCCCGTTTCCGACGCGATTTTTTCGGCGCTCTTACCGCGTATCACCGAGTTCGGCGCGTTGTTGCTGGGCGAGTCAAAAACCTGGCAAATCAAAGAAATGTGGGGCAACATCATGCATAACGGCGGCTCACAGTCGCTGCACAACCATGCAAATTGTATTGTTTCTGGAATCGTCTACCTGACGCCGACCGCGCTGGTCGAATCGCGGACCGTTTTCGTTCGAGCACTCGGCGGCCAGGACTACAAATTCGGCAATGAGCACGCCGGGATCTTCGCCAACCCGTTCAACGCCAGCCGGTGGATTGCGCCAGAGGCTGCGCCTGGCGACGTTTTATTGTTTCCCAGCTATTTGCTTCATGAGGTGCCCGCACAGCACGAAAAACCGCGCTGTACGTTAGCGTTCAACGCGATTCCCACGCGACTTGAATCTTGGGGCTACGGCCTCAGTTTGCACCCATGAGCGCACACGATTTCCTGCTGCCGCGACTTCGCTATCACTTAGTGCTGAACGCTCGAAGGTTGGTGATCGCGTGTTGCGGACTGCTGATCTGCTCGCGACCCGGAATCGCGCACGAATACTACGCAAAGCAATTTGTTTTGATTCATCCGTGGACCGAGCCGACCGAGCCTGGCCAAACGGACGCTCGTGTGCACTTTCGGCTGGAATCAATTACCGGGCCCGATCGGCTCCTCGGCGCGAGTTTTCCGTTCCGCGCTCGCGAAGTCGAACTGCGGGCAGGCCCAGACGACGCGGTGCCAGCCCTGACCGCGATAGACATTTCTCCGGGCGAACGTTTTGAGTTCGTGCCAAGTGGCGTGCATTTATTAATCAAAGGACTCACTGAACCGTTGTCCGCCGACCGCAGCTATCCGTTGGTGCTGCGCTTCGAGAGCAGCGGAACGCTAGTGGTGATGATGTCGATGAGCGGAGTCGATTGATGCGACGTTACTCCTCCATCAGGAGCAGAGGAGTTTAGATCTTTCCAGGCATTGACGTTGGTCCGATTTTCAAACTGAATAAAACTAGAAGTTCGCGCTCCCGGGTCGTTTCCTGATCTTTGAGATTAGTACTACTCGGGGTCACGGTGCCGACCGTCTTCGGCACCGCGGGCGCACCCGTTACTGCGCCACCGCCTCGACGGCGAGGTCGATGCGCACTTCGTCACCGACGTAAGGGGCGTACTTCCCGGCGTTAAAGTCCGAGCGCTTGATGGTGGTCGATGCATTGGCGCCGATCGCGGGCTTTTTCAACATCGGGTGCGCCATCGCCTGAAATGAGGTGACGTTCAAGGTCACGGGTTTGGTGACGCCTTTGATGGTGAGATTGCCCTCGATGCTCTTCGGCTTGTCGCCCTCAAACACGACCTTCGTCGACTTGAACGTCGCTTGCGGAAACTTTTGGGTGTCGAAGAAATCCTCGCCTTGGATGTGCTCGTCGAAGGTCGCAAAGCCGGTGTCGACGGATTTGGTGTCGATCACGATGTCCACGGCGCCGCTCTTGGCCTCGGCGTCGAACACGATCGTGCCCGAGGTATTGTTGAAGCGGCTGAGTTGCGTCGAATATCCGAAGTGCGAGTACGAAAACCGCGGGAAGGTGTGCGAGCCGTCGACGGCGTAAGTAACGGGGGTGGCGTGCGCGGCGACGGCACCGAATGCGAGTGCCAACGCGACCGACGATAGTGTGGCTTTCATGATGATTCCTCTGAAGTTGGGGGATTAGATGGTTTTGACGGAAAACTGAAACTCGATCTGCACGTCGTTGGCGACGACGTCGAACTTCGACCAACTGCCTTCGCCGATGGCGAAATCGGCGCGGCGGATGACGAACTCACCTTTGAGCAGCGCGGTGTTGCCCTGCGTCTGTAGCGTCAGCGGCACTTTGACCTCAACCGCGCGACCTTTGATGCTCAATCGACCGGTCGCCTCGTACTGGTGCTCGCCCGTCGGCTGCAACTGCTGCAATACGAACGTCGCTTTGGGAAACCTGGCCGTGTCGAACCACGCTTTGCCTTGAATTTCTTGATCGGCCTCGGTGCCGGTGTCGATGCTCGCGAGGTCGACTTCGAACGCGGCGTGGGCGCGTGCGGGTTGCGCGGGGTCGAAATCGATTTGTCCGGTGACGCGCTTGAAGCGTCCCTGCATCGTCACGCCCATTTGTTTGTAGCCGAACCCAAGGCGACTTCTGCTCGCATCGAGCGCGCGATAGTCGACCGCATGAGCCGATGCGGCGCCGAGGGCCAAGCCGAGCAGCACGCCGAACACAGTCATGCGGCGTAACAGTCCGTCGCGATCGACGAATTGATGCTTGAGCGCGGCGAGGACGTGCCCGAAGACGAGCACGAGCAGACCGTAGTTCAACGTCGCGTGCACGCGCTCGAGCGTGGCGCCGAGTGCGAGGTCTTTGCCCAACAGGTCCGGAATCGGCAGTACGCCGAACCACACGGTGGGTACGCCTTTGGCGGAGCTCATCAACCAGCCGCTGAGCGGGATTGTGAGCAAGAGCCCGTAGAGCGCGGCGTGTCCCGCGGCGGCGAGGCGACGCGTGAGCGCAGAGGTGTGGTCGGGCAGCGGTGGCGGTGCGTGGTGGACCCGCCAAGCGAGGCGCAACCACGTCAACGCGAACACGCTGACCCCCGCCCATTTGTGCCACGAATAGAACTGCAGTTTCTCGGGCGAGAACGGCAGGTCGTGCATCACGAAGCCGAGGGTCATGAGCCCGGCGATGGCGATGACGGTCGCCCAATGAAAAAGCTGCGCGACGGGGTGATAGCGAGCGAGGGGTTCGAGTGCGTTATTCAAAGAAATAGCCGTCCATACTGATGACGTGATCGTTGGTCGCCCGCACGTAGCGATGCGCTTGCGCGCCCACTGGTGCGGCCCCGAGCGCCGTGAAGAGCGGCAGTAAATGTTCTTCGGTCGGGTGAGCGCGCGCCCCGTCGGGGCTCGCGACGCGGTAGTCGAGCAGCGCGCGCAAATCGTTCGCTTGCAAGCATTCGGCGAGCCAATCGGGAAATCGCTCGACGTAGTCCGGGGTCGGTGCACCACGCAGGGACACCGCGTTCCAGTCGTGCAGGTTGTGGGTGACGTTGCCGCTGCCGATGATCAAAAACCCGTGCTGGACGAGTGGCGCGAGCGCGCGGCCGATCTGCAACGCGTGGTGCGGTCCGAGATGCGCTTGCACCGAGAGCGGCACGATCGGCACTTGCGCCGCGGGGAACATCTCGCGCAGCGGAATCCACGCCCCGTGATCGAGGCCACGTGTGCCATCGACGTGGCAGTCGATGCCGGCGGTGCGCAGTGCTAGGGCGACTTCGCTGGCGGCGGTGGCGTCGCCACGGGCGGGGTAGCGCAGGGCGTAGAGCGCCGGGT
>RGUL01000062.1 GCA_010027845.1 Gammaproteobacteria bacterium | reverse complement strand
CCCGGAACGATCGGAACTAGTCGAATTGACCAGCGATCGTTTTTATCGCGCATTGACGGCCCTGTGTCTGCCGCTTTATTTAGCGACCTTATTATTCGGTCTTTGGGTTTTGGTCACCCAGACGTTGTCGTCCGTCGAAACGATCGGCTGGATTCTTTCAATCGGTTTGATCGGCGGAGTCGTCGCGATCAATCCGGCACATGAACTCATCCACAAGTCGAATTCGACCGAGCAAACGATCGGTGGGTTACTGCTTACAACCGTTTGCTACGGCACGTTCAAGGTCGAGCATCTCGCCGGTCATCATGTCGATGTCGCGACGCCCCGCGATCAATCCACGGCTGCAAGAGGCAAAGCCGTATACGGCTTCATCGCGCAATCGATACTGAATAATCCGCGTCGGGCGATCGAACTGGAAAAGCGTGCTTGCATCGAGCGCGGAACGAGGTGGCGTTGGTACGCTAGCGAATCCGTCGGCTGGTCGGCCGTGTCCCTCTGCTGGATCGTCGCCTGCGCCATGGCCGTGGGCGTATTTTCGACCCGAACGCCGTGGATCGGCGTCGGCTATTTCCTCGCGCAGGCGCTGGTCGCAATCACGCTGCTGGAAATCATCAACTACATCGAGCACTACGGTCTTTCGCGACGATTAGAGAACGGCGACGACGACGCGCCGCGTTACGAACGCGTCACACACCTGCACTCGTGGAACTCGGATTTTGCGCTCACTAACGCCCTGCTCTTCCAGTTGCAGCGGCATAGCGATCACCATGCGCACAGTTTCCGTCGGTATCAGACGCTGCGACACCATCCCGACAGTCCGCAGTTGCCCGCCGGCTATTCGACCATGGTACTCGTCGCGTTAGTGCCACCGTTGTGGTTTCGGGTGATGGACGCACGGATTCCGAAAGTTATGTGCTAAGACTTTTTTGAAACAGGGAATCGCGGAAACATCGTCAACAACACGCCGCTGACGACTAGCGCTCCGCACAATAACAACATCGCTGTCGGATATCCGAATTTCTCGACGACGACGGCAGTTCCGACGGGACCGACGCCACCGCTCAATGAATAAAAGCCGTAGAACACGCCGTAGATTCGCGCGAAGTTAACCATGCCGAAGTATCGGCTATTCAAATACGCCAGTACGTCCACTTCCGCGCCGACGGCAAGGCCGATCATCAGCGCGGCTCCTACGGCGAGCCACTCCGGAACGTCGGCCGACAGCAACGCGAGACCCACTAGCGGTGCGAGGAGGTAGAACATCGCCACGCGCGGCGCGAAGAACCGATCCATCAACCAGCCGGTGGATAACCGACCGAAAGTCACGGAGAGGAACATCATGGACTGCGCGAACGCTGCTGCCATCGGCGAGATTCCGCGACTCGTGAGCAGTGGCACGAGATGTATCAAGGCGCTTTGGACGGCGAAGCCGATCAAGAAAAACGTCCCGAACATCAGCCAGAACGCCGGCGCCCGTAGTGCTTCATTCAATGTCATACCGCTGACCTGCGCGAACGCCGGCGTCGGCGTCGGCATTGGCGTATCGTCAACGACACCGTCAGCGACTTGCCCGACCTCGGATGGATGCTCCTTGATCAACCAGAACGTCAACGGAATCGCGATGACGGCGATCGTCGCGGCGAGGATCAAGTAGGCGACTCGCCAACCGTACAACTCAATCGATCGTTGTACGAACATCGGCCAAACGAAGCCGCCGACACCCACCCCGGATAGCGCGATCCCGAGCGCTAATCCGCGTTTCCGATCGAACCAAACGGTGATGACACGTGCGAACGCGACATGCGTCGTGCCGAGCGCGAGTAACGACAGCAAAAAATAGCGGAAATAAAAGCTGGCGATATTTTTATCTTGAAAGTAAAACGAAGCGAATATCAGCACTTCGAAAACGAAGCTGATCGCGATGACTCGCTTGGCGCCTACGCGATCGATGACCGCGCCGAGAAAAGGCGACATGAGTGCGGCCGTGAAAGTCACCGCAAGGAGTGCGTTGAAAGCTTCCGGTTGCGACCACCCCATTTCGGAACGCAACGGCCCCACGAATATGCTGAAAGTGGATGCCCCTAAGGTTGCGATACCGCAAGCGAGGCCGATTGCGGCAGCCACCACCACGCGCCAGCCATAAAATTTTTCGGTCATATAAATCGTCGGTGGAGTGATAAGGGCGGTTTTCGATGATCGATCTCGTGTATCGAATGCGTCGGACGCCGGCAGCGCTAGGTCGTCACTTTTTAGCGCCGAACACGAACCAACGAATTCCGGTCGTCAGTCGCCCAGTTCTTTCATCGTTCACGGGCAGCACGTGATCGATTGCTTGACGCCACTGCTTCGATCCCAGTGCATGCCAGGACGGAATCACGTGCTGGCAGTAGCGGTCAGTTGCAAACCCCGCATCGGTGACGATCGTTTGCAAATCTAGCGCGCGAAAGCTGCGGTAGAACGGTTCGTTGTTGTAGTGACCGTCCCAGTCCAAATAAAACGAGTCCCAGGGCGAGAGCTGGTTGGCGGGCGGCAGCTCCATATGCAGCATCAAGCCGCCAGGACGTAACACGCGAAACGCTTCGCGCAAAACGAGCGGGATTTCTTTCTTCGGGATTTCGTGGAGAAACATCGAAGAAAAAACGACGTCGAAGGATTCATCGGGATACTGCAGTGCACACGCATTCATTTGTTCGAAATGAATGGCGACACCGCGCTCGCGAGCGCGTGCGTGGGCGTAGCGCAAGCATGGCGGCGAAACGTCGATACCATGGACTTCAGCTTTCGGAAACGTCTCTTTCCAAGGCAGCGTGTTGTGACCGACCGTACAACCGAGGTCTAATATTCGCGCCGGTGCAAAATTCGTAAAACGGGTCGCGACGAACTTTGCGATCGATCGGCCAATGTCACCGAGATCCGGCCCGAACAGGCCGAACGTCGAGAGCCGCAGTCGCTCGTCGTAGACGCAACCCATCGTCACGTCGTCCGGTACATATTCGGTGTGATAACTGCCCGGCATCAAATGAATATCCACCGCGGATACCGACCTTGGTATCGCTAGCGCGGGATCGAGTCGCAACGAGCCAGAACCTCGTTTACGTATTTTCTTCGCGTATGTATTGATCGAATCGGCGTGTCGTTCCAGTTCCGGCCTGATCGATTGATAGAGCAAATCTTGTGAGGTCGTTCGAAGTGCGGAGTAAAAGCGAAATGAATCGCGGCGGCGCATCGAGTCGTGAACTGCGCGCGACGTGCGAGGCCCACGTAACCCTTGCTCGACATGCGAGAGAAAATCGTTGTGCATCGCGCTTGCGGCAGTGTCGAGAACGTACCGACGCAACTCTCGGACGAACGACGTGCGCGCGCGACCGTCGAGATCGAACTTTAACGAAAGACCGCTAGAACTGATCACTGCATCCGACCGTTTTGATTATCGTGAGACTGTGAGATTCAACAGTATCTTGCGGTGTATGGCTACGGTGCAAGAGCATAGCGATCATTGGCAAAACTGATCAGCTGACGCGCGATTTATGGGGTCGCGGCACGCGGCTTCGCGAAATAGTTTTCACGTTCTCGATTAAAATTTTTTGGTCCACGATGTGCCTGAGCACAACCCAGAGATCCGAGATAAAAAGCCTGTTGCGGCGCGATGCTTATGATATCCGGATAGTGGTTATCTTCGAGCGATAACCGAGTGGCCAGTCGCGCAAAAAAACTCAGGGGGTATTCTGGTCACACGGTGGCAGACGCCGTCCGTCACCAACCAAATCAAAAACTTCGTATCGACGCCCTAACGTTGCTCGCGCGAGATGTGGACGGTCCCACGATCTTGCTCGATCGACAAATCGAGGTTCGCGCGCAGCGATGCAAGCAACGCGTCGACGTTGTCGGTCCGATAAACGCCGGCGATCCGCATCGAACGCAGACTCGGATCGTCGATCGTGAAATGTTTATCGGAGTATCGAGATACTTCCGTTAGCGCCTGTTCGAGTGTTTCGCCTTGGAAAACGATGCTGCCGTGATGCCACGCCAGTGCTTCGTCGATCGCGTTCTTCGATACCCCGCTTACCCGATATCCGGAATTAATCGAGTCGATCCGCTCGCCTGCGACGAGATAGGTCACATCGGTGGAAGTCGACCCGAACGCTACTTTTCCTTCGGTGACGATCACCGACACCGTTTGATCCGGATGTCGGCGCACGTTGAATTTCGTGCCGACCGCCCGAATTTCGTACCCTCCGGCAATGACGATGAACGGATGATCGGGATCGTGGGCGACTGAAAACGTAGCCTCACCTTCGATCAAATCGACGTGACGGGTTCCTTGGACGGTCGCCGCACGAATTTTCGTGCGCGTATTGAGCGTGATCAAAGAACCGTCCGGTAAGTTTGCGGTTTGGCGTTCCCCCACCGAAGTGGCCAACGTCGTCGTCCAAGCGCCGGCCGCAGGCCGAGGGGCTGCGACGATTGGCGCAGCCTGCGTCGGCTGACTTGTTGCAGTCGGCCAGTCGATGGGCGCTGTCACAGCCGCACAAATTGCCACGACGATCGCGGCCGCGCCGATTGCAGCAGTTCGATAGCGCCGATCGTTATTGCGGCGATCTTGAATCTGTCTGAGTTCGATGAGCCCAGAGAGGGAACGCAACGACTCCATGCTGTCCCAGGCATGAGCCAGCGAGACCAAAGTCTTCCCGTTACGCTCATCCTGCGCGAGCCATGCGACGAGCTGCTCACGCTCCGCATCCGCTAACCCGCGATCGAGTCTGCTGAGCCAGTGACTCGCTTGCTCCTCGATTTCCGCGGGTGAATACAACCGTACGACGTCACCCATGGGCGGTGCGTCCATCGAGTTTACGGTCAACCAACCCTCTTGCGTCGAGTTCGGTCATTTTACGCGCGCACACCAAGATTCCCTTTGCGATGTGTTTTTCGACTGTGTTTTCGCTGATACCTAAAAATTTCGCGATCTCGCGTTGACTCAATCCGTAGACTTTTTTGAGGATGAATGCGCGACGACATTGCGACGGCAACTCGGAAACGATCCCGCAGTAGAGCGCGAGACGTTCTCGCGAAATGAGCTGAGTTTCGACATCCAACTCCCCAGACAACTGGATGGCGCTGTCCAGCGCTTCTAGAGAAGTTGTAACCCGATTCTCGGCGCGCGCCGAATGGTTAATGGCGAGGTTAATGGCTGTTCGATACAAATAGGATTGTGGATGAGTGACCGTCGATCCGTCGTTGGACTCGTAGCAACGCAAAAACGCCTCTTGGAGAATGTCCTCGACGTCGGCGGGTCGGACCAGCGAACGGACGGCCGAGGCGATGTGCCGTCTGGCCCGCTCGTAAACCTCTAAAAGCCGAAATTGGTCTTTGCCCATTGAATTCAAAGATCGGTCGGATTCGTTCGCCCGTCAATAGCCTAGAGGTGTCCTTAAAAATTTATATTCGACGGATGGCGGAAAGTGCCCGCTCGACTGTCTTACTTAGATCAGGGGAACAATAATGAAACTCAAATGGCTCTCGTTGACGATCGGGGCGATGCTCTTGCAGCCGGTTGAGCTACCTGCTCAGACGCCCCCGTCCACGACGGTCACCGAAAAATTCGATTTCCGTATCCCGGCCCAGCGCGCCGACAAAGCACTGACATCTTTGGCGCAGCAAGCGGGTGTGACCCTGATCTTCAACCTCGAGAAGGTTTGGCTGCGACGCACCAATGCCGTTGAAGGGGCCTACAGCCTGACTGAGGCGCTCGACATTTTACTGCGGGGGTCCGGTCTCGAGGGGGTGGTCGAACCCGACAAGCGGATCGTCATTCGTGAGCAAAAAAACTCTGATTCAGAAGGTAAAAAGGGAGTCACTCCAGTGAAAGCAGCAGCAAAAGCAGGTCTTTTCGGTTCTCTGATGACTTTGATCGTCGGTACGCCGGGCGCGATCGCCCAGCCGATCGCAACCGCCGATAAAGTCGAGTTAGAGGAAATCGTCGTCACGGCGCGTAAGCGCAGCGAGTCGATCCAGGACACGCCGGTCACCATCGTCGCGTTTAACGACGCGCAGATCCAAGAGCGTGGCGTACACGGCTTGGCAGATTTGGCGAAATTTACGCCTGGTCTGACGTTTTTCACGGGAACGTCTCGCGCCTCTTCAAACTTCTCGGTGCGCGGCATGACGCAAATCTCGGCGGTCGGTGACAACCGACGCGATCTCGTGACGGTTTTTGTCGATGGCGTCCCATTGGTGGGCCCCCCGGGTGCGTTCGACACCGAAGATCTGCAACGCGTGGAGGTCGTAAAAGGGCCGCAGTCGGCACTATTTGGCCGCGCGACATTCGGCGGCGCGATCAACATGATCACGACGGTTCCGGGCAAACAATTTAAGGCGGGCGTTACCGCAACCGCCGCAAATTACGGCGACTATCGCTTGAACGCTTCGATCGAGGGTCCGATCGCCGAAAATTTTCTGTCGGGTCGAGTGGTCGTCGATGGACGCCAATTCGATGGGTTCTATAAGAACGCGCTCGGCGGTCAATTGGGGAATACTAAAGATCAACACTACGTCGTCTCGCTCAACCTAACACCGACGGAAAATTTGTCTCTCCGGTTGCGTCACAGCGATCGACACGACGAAGATGGTGAACAGCCGACGCCGTTGATCGCTCGATACCAAACGCATAACTGCGGCCCGTTCCCCGGCTTTCTGACCCGCGCGTTGACCGGCCTGCCGGCTGGTTTCACCGTCGAGCAATCCAGAAAAGCTTACTGCGGAGAATTGAAAGCCCCTTCTGGGCCAATCTCGATTAACAACGTCATACCGGCAGCCTCGGTCGGTAAAACGAAGTTCAATGATCACCGTGTGGAACTCGATCACACGTTAAGTTCGGCCAATCTTGAGTGGTCATTCCTCGACGGACATACGCTTACCGCGATCGCAAGCACTCAGGAGCAAGAGGTTGCAAGTCTGCTCGATTTCGAGCGCGCCGCGGAAGATCGCTACCAAGCCTTTGGCGATACACTTCAAAAACAAGACTCATACGAATTACGAGTCTCCTCTCCAGCAACTAGTCGCTTGAGTTGGATGCTCGGTGTAGCGCAACTGAAGGCCACGTTTAGCTCGACAGCGGCGTTCATCAACGGTGCGCTCTTCGGTCCGACCGCGGGAGGTCCGACTTCAGCACTAGTGCCGGCGGTTAGTGGCTCGAAAACCGATTCGGTGTTCGGCAGTCTCGGTTACAACGTGACGGAGGCTCTAAACGTAGGTGTCGAGGTTCGACGTCAAAAAGACATCATCACGAGCGGCATCGGCCTGCCGACGAAGTTCGACGTCGAAACCACGGCGACTCTACCGAGATTCTTAGTGCGTTATGCCTTGGACGGCGAGACGAACCTTTACGCGAATTACGCCAAGGGCAATCAGCCCACCCAAGGATATGCAACATTCTTTCAGCTGACCCCCTCTCAGCAAGCCGTTGCGCTGAAGAATGGCGTGAGTTCGACGGCGCCAGAGGCCGTCGTCAAGAACTATGAGTTCGGCGTCAAGCACCGCGCAAATGACGGCAGTTGGTATCTGAACGCTGCCGTCTACTACCTTGAATGGATCGGGCGGCAAGGTGTGCGGACGATTCAAGTCGATCTGAACGGTGACGGGGTGATCACCAACCTGCCGGCACCGGCCGGTGAGAACTTCAACGCGGTTCCGTTTGCGGCGGGCGATAGCAACACCCGTGGAGTCGAGGTCGACGGCGCCCTGTCGTTGACCGACAAAGTCACTTTGGGTGGTAACGTCGCGTACGCGGATACGAAGATCACGAAGGCGCTGAACGAAGCACTGCCGTTGCGATTCTTTGGCCTGACGGACGCGAAGGGATTTAAGTTCCCGCTTGCGCCGGATTTCAGTGGGGCGATGTTTTTACAATATGAGAACTCGCTGGCGGCCGATCGAAAATGGTTCGCCCGTAGCGACCTGACTTACATCGGCAAGCGTTACGACAGTATTGTCAACTTCGCCTATGTCCCCGTACAAATCCGCGCTAACGTTCGCGTGGGGCTCAAGGCAAGCAATTGGGAAGCGTCAGTGTTCATCAACAATCTGTTCGACGACCGGACGCTCGAGTCGGCACGCTATAACAGCGATAGCGCCGCTGACCCGTTCTTCTTCCAATTGGCCGCCTCGGAAGCGGTGCTTGCGAACAAGCGGCAAATCGGTATCACGGCGTCCTATAAGTTCTGACGCCCGATTGATTGTAGGATGGGGAGGTGTGACCTCCCCATCGCTACCAGCCGCCGAAGCTGCGCGCGAATTCCTTTTTATCGGACGGTTCGAACGATGGAAATCAAGCGTCGAGCGTTGGTTGGGGCATTCGGTCTCGCAGCTTTGCTCGATAGGCCTACTCTCGTCGCTGCGACGGGTGTTCCGTCTTCAGGATCAACTTTCGACCTTGCGACACCCGCCGCGAACGTGCTCGCGATGGCGAAGATTACGGCGACACTCGATCCCGACGGCTTCAAACACGGTTGGTACTCCGGTGTCTTGATGGGTGTCGTTCCGGGTTCGGCCGTACAAGAGCTCGTGGGTGTGATCGGCATGAGCACGCAACGGCTACGCGCCGCACCCGAACTCGGCGGCTACCAACTTTTACAAAAAGAATGCGGATTTTTCACCGATCTCACGACCGGTGAAGTGCTCGATCGCTGGCTGAATCCATACATCGACGAAACGGTCGAGCCGTTCCATATCGCAAACCCCGCAGTCAATCGCTGGATTTTGCCGTCGGTCAAAGAAGAACGATTCTACGATCGTGTAGACGGTAAAGACCCGCCATCGCGGCCCTTCGTCTTGCCGTGGCAACGCGCCGGCGATCGCTTGTCACTCGAACAGCGAACACACTTTTGGGCCAATAATCCGCTCGATCCGAATGTGTGGAAGCGCGAGAGTAGCGGCGCCCGCATTCAGGTCTCCGATTGCATGAGCTACAACCTGCGCTACTCGGAACTTGCGGACCCGAAACGCCCGACCGTCGACTACACCGGACATTGGGTGCACGTTCGACCTTGGCAGCCGTGGATGTTGATGGGCTCGATGCCGGGTCATTGCCTCTACAGCGCCATCACCGGTTGCGCGACCAACGAGTCGGAGATTCCCGAACGCATTTTGCGGATCGTCAAAGATCGCTTACCGGATTTTTTATCGCCGCCGGTCGAAGTGCGTAAGAGTGAGCCGAGCATGGTTCGCTATATGCGAGAGCGAAAACCGAAGTGAGCGAACGTTAATCGTCTTGCGCTGCCGGTTTCGTGCCCGGCGACCAGTTGGTCAGGCTCACCCCGGCGAGGGCGATCGCACCACCCATGATCATCGGCATCGAGATCGGCTCATCGAGCAGTAACGCGGCAAATAGAACGCCGAAGACCGGCACTAAATTATTGAAGACCGCGGCGCGTGCCGCCGGCAGTTTTGCGAGGGCCTGCGCGTACCACACGAAACCGAGCGCCGTACCACCCGTGCCGAGATAAAGAATCGAGCCCCACGCCGACCATGAAACGTTCGTTGCCGACCACGCGGACCATTCGCCCGGAATGCCGATCGATAAAATCAGTGCGCCGATGAGCGCTGTCAGCGTCGTGAGAACCAACGGCGAAGGCGCTGTCGACGTTTGTAGCGCGAGCCGACTGATGATCGTGTAAACCGCCCAGCAACTCGCGCCGCCCCACATCAACAACTCGCCCTGCCCTACGCGCTGCACGATCAGCGACAGATCGCCTTTAGCAAGTACGATGCATACTCCGGTCAAGGCCAATGAAATTCCGAACCAGCGATAGGCTGCGAGACGCTCTTTGAAAACGAGCGCCATGGCGATTGCCGTCATGATCGGGTTGAGTGCAACGACCAAGGCCGTGCGGCTCGCCGGAATGAGTTCGAGCGCCCCTAAGAAAAACAGGTTATAGAAAACCAATCCGAACAACGCGATCAGCGCGCCGTATAAAACGTCGCGCCTTTGCAAGACTGGAATTCCTCGCTCCTGCCAGCATGCGAGCGGGAAGAGCACGACAAACGCTGCCCAAAAACGTAAGGCGGCTAAGGTGAAGTGCGGTATTTGCGGTGCAGCGATTCGGCCCGCGATGAAGGTTCCGCCCCACAGGGCGGCAACGCCGACGAGGCGAAGATAAGTTCGAATCATTATTCACACGAAACTGACGATGCCGATCGCAAGGAGCATGATACCCCTGACGGGCGTAACGAGCATCCGACCCCTCCCCGAAACTCGTAGCGTGACCTTCGAGGAACACCGTCAAATAGCTGTTTTATGGCTCACTTCGAGCTGCCAGCTGGCACTCCCATGATGCGATTGAGTTCAATGAAATTGCCATCCGCGTCCCATATGGCACTAAACATCACGGGAATGGTGCTACCACCGGCGCCCGGGTAATCGATGCGCTTCGGAGGCTCGGACACCGTGACGTTCGGCGTCGTACGAATTTTTTCGAAGCGCTCGTCGAGGTCTTTCAAGTTGAAGACGAGAATGTGTTCGCCCGGCTTCGCTTTGTGGAAAGTCGGCGGCAGTGTGGGCTCGGTGAGATTCAAACGCTGCATCAAACCTAGCACACCGACGAAATCATCGTTCGCGCGTAACAGTACCAGGCGGGTGACGCCACCGATCACTTGGTCGTAGATCACCTTCATGCCCAGTGCGTCGCGGTACAGCGGGATCGATTTGTCGATGTCGCGCACGACCAGCGTCGTGCGTCGAAGATCGACGGGTATACGTTCCGCTTCCGGCACCGGCGCGGCGACAGCGGCCGACTTGACGCCGAGCCCGAGCAGAACCGAAGCAGTCATCACTATCCGGGAAAATCGATCGATCATACGCAAACCTCTAAGCACGCTATATTCTGCCGACGCCCCAAACAGGGGCTCGATCACGGCTATATCTCGGAGCTGACGCCATGCTGAAACGTATCATTTTGTCGGGAATAGTGGTGCTCGGCACGCTGACGGGCATTCGAGCACACGCCATAAGTTCCGCGCCTGCCGACACGATCTACACCGGACGTATCATCACGATGGTCGGCGCGGGAACGGACGAGCGAGCGCACGCCGAGGCGGTCGCGGTGTCGGGCGATCGCATCACCGCTGTCGGCGCGCGCGCCGAGGTGCTAAAGCTGCGTGGTCGTAACACTCGCATCGTCGACCTCGGATCGGCAGCCCTGCTACCAGGCTTCATCGATGCACACGGACATTTGACCGGCACCGCGAGCGCGCTGAGCGCAGCGAATCTTTCCGCGCCCCCGGTCGGCACCGTACGCAACATCGCCGACGTGCAAAAGACACTGCGCCGATTCATCAGCGATCGACACATTCCACCAGGCACAGTCGTTGCGGCCTTCGGCTACGACGATGCACAACTTGAGGAACGACGTCATCCGACGCGCGACGATCTGGATGTCGTCTCGACGGAGCACCCGATTCTCGTAGCCCACGTGTCGGGACATTTGTCTGCCGCCAACTCGGCGATGCTTAAATTAGCCGGGATCGACGCCGGCACGCCCGATCCGAACGGTGGCGTCATTCGGCGTCGCGAGAATTCACGTGAGCCGAACGGCGTGCTCGAAGAATCCGCATCGAGTGCCTTACGCGCAAAATTGCCGTCGATCGGTCTCGAAGAGACCCTCGATTCTTTGAAGTTTGCGATGGATTACTAC
>RGUL01000061.1 GCA_010027845.1 Gammaproteobacteria bacterium | reverse complement strand
ACCGTGCGGCCGCACGGGACGTCCCGATATACTGAAGGTACATGGATTTACACGATCACCACGACGATCCGGACGACACCGTCGTCAGTCCCGCCGAGCGAGCGGTCGCCGCCGCGCGTAGCACTTGGGTGAGTGTGCTCGTGAACGTGCTGCTGACGACGGTGCAAATCGTCGCGGGCGTGCTCACACGCTCGCAGGCTTTGATCGCCGACGGCATCCACTCGCTCTCGGATCTCGTCTCCGACTTCGTCGTGCTCTATGCCAATCGTCACGGCCGCAGCGACGCCGACGCCGAACATCCCTATGGCCATCACCGGTTCGAAACTGCTGCGTCGTTGGTGCTCGGCCTGCTGTTGCTCGCCGTCGGCATCGGCATGCTGCAAAGTGCTTTCGGTAAGTTGCAAGCGCCCGCCGCGATTCCGACCGTGCACGTCGCGGCGCTGTGGGTCGCCATCGGCGGTCTGGTCGCCAAAGAATCTTTGTTCCGCTACATGCTCCGCATCGCCGAGCGCGTGAAATCGAGCATGCTGGTCGCCAACGCGTGGCATGCGCGTTCCGATGCCGCTTCGTCGCTCGTGGTCGCGATCGGCATCGTCGGTAATCTCGCCGGTTACCCGTTACTCGACCCGCTCGCCGCGCTCGTGGTCGGTTTGATGGTCGGCAAGATGGGGCTGAGTTTTGCTTGGGATGCGCTGCACGATTTGATGGATCGCTCGGCCGACGAGCAGGAAGTCGCGGCGATCTTATCGACCTTGCGCGACACGCCTGGCGTGCTCGCGGTGCACGACATGCGCACCCGCAAGATGGGTGATTTGATCGTGGTCGATGCGCATCTCGAAGTCGACCCATCGATCAACGTCGAGCAGGGACATGACATCGCGGTGCTCGCACGCGAGCGCGTGATGCAACGGCATCGGGTGTTGAATTTGATGACGCACGTCGATCCGCATCACCGTCCCGATCGCGATCACGACACGGCGGTTAGATGATGCGTGCTTGGGGTTGGCCGCGTGTCTCGGTGACCGCGCTGACTGCCGGTGTTGCGCTGTGGTCGCTCGTGGTATCGAACCTGCCTTTTTGGCAGCGGCTGCAGGAAGTGCGGCCGATCGTCTCGCCGCAGGATTTTTTCTTTCAGGGCTCGGTGGCGTTGCTCGCGTTCCTCGCGATCAACTTATTCCTGACGCCGTTCGCGTTTCGACCGATCGTCAAACCGGCGCTCATCGTCGTTCTCTCGCTTGCGGCGCTCGCGGCGTACTTCATCGACACCTACGGCATCTACATCGACAAAGTGATGATCCGCAACGTGTTCGAGACCGACCCGGGCGAGGCGGCCGAATTGCTGACTGTGAAATTGTTGCTCTACATCCTCGCCATGGCCGTGTTGCCCGGTCTCATCGTGTGGCGCATGCCCGTCGCGCAGATCGGCTTCACCCGCGAATTACTCCACAAGCTCGGCGTGCTTGCGTTCACGGTGGCGGGCGTCGGTGCGATCGCCGCGGGTTTCTATCAAGATCAAGCGTCCTTTCTGCGCAACCACCGCGAGATGCGTCATCTGCTCGTGCCCTTCAACTATTTGAGTGGCATCGGCAGTTACGTCATGGAAATTTCGCGACCGAAACGGCCCTACGAAGCGATCGGCGCCGATGCTCGCCCCGGGCCGCGTTGGACGGTCGCCGACGATGGTAAGCCGGTGGTACTGGTGCTCGTGGTCGGCGAAACCGCGCGCGCGGCCAATGCGTCGCTCGGCGGTTATGCGCGACTGACCATGCCCGAACTGGCAAAAGTTCAAAATTTGACTTACTTCAGCGACGTGAGCTCTTGTGGCACGTCGACGGCGATCTCCGTGCCCTGCATGTTCTCGGATCTCGGGCGTGCGGAATTCTCGGCGGGGCACGCGGCCGCGCGCGACAGTCTACTCGACGTTTTGCAGCGCGCCGGGTTCGAAGTCGTCTGGTACGGCAACAATTCCGGCTGCAAGGGCGTGTGCGACAAGATCGGTGAGCGTCGACCCGACAGTGAGCCTGACGCCGCGTTGTGCCGCAAAGGACTGCCGTGCTTCGACGAGATTTTGCTGCGCGATCTCGAGCGCGAACTCCAAAAACCCGCGCAGCGCAAAGTGGTCGTGTTGCATTTGATCGGCAGTCACGGTCCCGGCTATCACTTGCGTTATCCGGCGGCATTCGAGCGCTACACGCCCGCCTGTAAGCAGGTCGATTTTTCCAAGTGTAGCGTCGCCGAGATCGTGAACGCGTACGACAACACGATGCTCTACACCGATCACGTACTAGCTCGTGCGATCAATTTGCTCGATGCGCGAGCGGCGAGTCTGCACGGTGCGTTGTGGTACGTGTCGGATCATGGTGAGTCGCTGGGCGAGAACGGTGTTTTCTTGCATGCTTTGCCCTACGCGATCGCCCCCGATCTGCAGACTCGCGTGCCGATGGTGTTTTGGCAGGGGCAGGGATTCGAACGAAGGCTCGGCGTGGATTCGAGTTGCGTCGCGGCGAATCGCCACCGGCCGATCTCGCACGATCACTGGTTCCACTCGGTGCTGGGCTTGCTCGACGTGATCACCGCCGCGCGGCGCGCCGAGCTCGACGTGTTCGGGAACTGCCGACGCTAAGCCCGCCCTGTGTCTTGCGAAGTAAACGATCGTTTAGTACGCTCGTTTAGATGCTGCCCGTCACGCTGCCCGGATCGTCCGATGCCACCCGCGAACGCATCCTCGACGCCGCCGTCGCGCTGTTCGCCGCGAGCGGCTACGAGGCCACTGCGGTGCGGGCCATCGTGCAGCGCGCCGGCACCAACCTGAACTCCATCAACTACTACTTCGGCGGCAAGCTCGGCCTGTACAAAGCCGTGCTGCAGCGCGAACTCGAGCGAGCCGCCTCCTTCACCGCGCAGTTGCCGCAACCCGACTCCAAAAGTCCGGTCGCCTTGCGTCTCGAGGCGCTGGTGCTGCGATTGTTGACGCTGTTCGTTTCCACGCACTCGCATTTGCCGCGACTCGCCGCCCTCGAGGTCGTCAACCCGAGTGGGGCGTACGCAGCGGGTGGGCTCGACGTCCACGGTGCCGAGCAGCGCGAGCTGCGCAAGATCGTGCGCGAAGTGCAGGGCGACGTATCCGACGACGCAGCGATCGAGCGCGGTGTACGCGCCGTGCTATCGCAGTGCGTGTATTTCATGTTCATGTCGGACGCCTTACAGCGGGTCGGATCGCCCGTCTTCGCCAACGCGCATGCAGTGCGCGAGCTGGCCGCCGACATCACCGAGTTTTCGTTGGCCGGCCTGCGTGCGCAGGCTAGCAAGCAGCGCAAAAATCAAAAAACCGAATAAGGGGGTCGTATGTTTCCGCAGGGGTTTCTAGGTACGCGTGCCGATTTTTTGATGGACGTCGTCATTCTCGCACTCATCGCGGTGGTGCCGATCGTGCTCTATAACTGGCGGCTCGCGCGTGAGGGGCGATACGATCGCCATAAACTTTTTCAGGTCGGGCTCGCGCTGTTGCTCGGACTCGTGGTCGGTTTATTCGAATACAACTTGCGTTTGCAGGGTGGCATCTTCGCCGCGACACGTGCGAGCAGTTTCGCCGGTACGGTGACGCTCGATTTTTGGATCTACTTCCACACCTTCTTCGCCATTACGACCATCTTCATCTGGGCCGGTTTGATCTTGTTGTCGCTGCGGCGCTTTCCTAGTCCACCGCGGCCGGGTGATTTCAGTGCCACGCACAAGCGTTGGGGGCGCATCGGCATGATCTGGATGCTCACCACGGGGGTGACCGCGATTCCCGTGTACATCTACGGGTTTGCGTTGTGACCCGAGTCGTTGATTATCGGTACGTACTCGAGGATACGATTCGTCCGTTCGAGGCGGGCGACGTGTTGCTCGGTTGCACGTACTTGAACGACCCGACCGACGATCACGCGGGCCTGGGCCGTATCCTGCAGTTCGATGCCGATTTAAAGCCAAAGGGCGTACTCTGGACGCGTGATCATCGACACCTCGTCATGGGTCTCACCTTCGATCGCGAGCGAATTCTTTGGGGGTTCGACATCCACACGCAAACCGTGTTGCGCATCGATCGCTACGGCCGACAGATGCCGCCGCACAAGTTCGCGCACCGCGCGCTCGGGGCAGCGGTGTTTGCGAGCGACGGAAGCATCTATTTCGGGGAGACTCTGACCGGCAAAACTCCGTATCGCGGTTCGCACATGGAGTTCGTGCCCGGCACCGACTGCATCGGTTACGGCCGCATCCTCAAGTTCGATCGTGCATTTGAACCGGTAGAGGAATTTGCCGTCGACAACGCGCGCGAGTTGTCGGGGTTCAAAGGGGTCACCCACTTGTCGTTGCATCCGGGTGAGCGCACCGTCGCCTACACCACCGAGACCGGCAAACGATTGATGCGTTACGACCTCGTCGAGCGACGCCAATTGCCCGATCTCGCCGTCGTCGCCGGCGACGACCTCTATGATCGGCGTTGGTTCATCGCGCTCGCCTACCTGCCCGATGCGAGCTTGCTCGTCACCCGTGGTGATTACGTCGAGCGCTATGCCGAGGACGGACGGGTGATACAGACGATCGATCTTGCTCGATTCGGTTACGGTTTTGCGCAAATCACCGTCTGCGCCGACGGCCGCCACGCATTGACCTCGAATATCTTTACCGGCATCGCTTGTAAGTTCGAGATCGCAACCGGTCGCGTCGTTGCGCACGTGCAGACCGATCACGTTTCCCCGCGGCGTTCCCTCGCGGGTATTGCGGAGTTCCCGGGCTGATGTTCATCAACTTTTGGTACGCTGCCGCGCTGTCGCGCGAACTTGGCACGAAGCCGCTCAAAGTTCGGATGCTCGGCCGAAATTTCGCACTGTTTCGCGATGCGAAAGGCGTCGCGCATTGTCTCGCGAACGTTTGCCCGCATCGCTTCGGATCGCTCGGGCAAGGCTGGGTGCGCGGCGATCATATCGCCTGTCCGTATCACGGTTGGGAGTTCGACGGCGATGGTCAATGTCGACGCATTCCCTCGCTCGGACCCGAGCAAGCGCCGCCGCCGGGCCGCGCGCGCGTGGATGCGTATCCGGTGCAGGAACGCTACGGCATCGTGTTCGCGTTTCTCGGTGATTTGCCCGAAGGCGAGCGGCCGCCTTTGATGCCGATCCCCGAGTGGGACGATCCGCAGTGGCGCTGCACGAACACGGTCTTCGACATCCGTGCCAACTATCGACGCCTCGTCGAAAATGCACTCGACTTCGCGCACGCCGAGTTCGTCCATTTCTTCGGCCGCAAGGGTGCGGACCCCGAGTTTCGTATCGACGACTACAAACTCGTCGAGCACGAGTGGGGCGCGGGAGCCGAACTGTCCTTCGGGCAACCGCCGAAAGGTTTGTTCCGTCATTTTCGCGATGCCACTTCGCGACCGCGGGCCGGGAGCGACTATCACGGTCCCGCGTCCTTCATCACCCGTATTCGGCTCGATGCGCGCATGTCGAGTTACCAATACGTCTACGAAACGCCGGTGGAGGCGACGCTCACGCGTACTTTTTTGGTCAACGCTCGTAATTTTTTTAAAAGTTCGATCTTCGATGGCATCAGCGATCGACGGAATGCGAAAGTCGTACTAGAAGACTTGGCGGTCGTCGAGGCGCTCGAGCCGCCGTTGCCGTCGGATGGTGTCGGCGCGGACTTTTCCGTGAAATCGGATGCGATCCAGGTGCACTATCGCAAGCGTCTGCAGGAATGGCAGGCGCGCGGCTGGCGACTCGACATCGAGCGCGAACGGCGTGAGGCCGATGGTCGCACCGTGCGCATGATTCCCTCACCGGGCCGGCGCGAGGCGCCGAACCGGATGTTCGAGGTGACACCGCTCTGCAGTTGATCGCGAGGACCGTCGCTATGCGTTTATCGTTGTTGATGATGCTGGGATTCGGTTTGGCGTGCACTGCCGTGCGAGCGGAACCCGCGTCCACCGTCGCGATGCCGCTCGCGACGACCGACACCTATTGTCGTGACATCCAAAAGTTGCTCGCGGGCACCGATCTAGTAGCCAAAAATACCGTACAACCCGACTTCGATGCGTTTGTGAAGAGCAAGCCCCGAGTGTCGCCCCTCGAGACGCAGCAATTCGTCGAACGCGCCGGCGGCGATCGTAGTGCGCCCGTGTTGGTTGCGTGTAAGACCAAGTCAGCCGACCATCTCAACGCCGTCTACGGACCGGGTGCGGCGCGCGGTGACGATTCGACCTGCCGCGATCTCAATCGCCGCACGGTACTCGGCGTTTGGGCGCAGCTCACCGACGCCGAGCGTGCGGTGGCGAAATGGGCGCCGCAACAAATCATGCTAGATGCCGACGACGTCGGCTTCATGGGCAAAGATTTCATCCAGCCGTTCAAGTTCCATTACACCGGCAGCGACGGACGGCCGCATTTACGCGCGAAAGCGCAACTCGCATTGTGGAACGATTGGCGCTGGAAGGTGATGCCCGAACGTTTCCGCGGCACCCATTACTGCCGGTTGATTGCGCCGGAGTATGCGCGCGCGCTCATTCAGGGTGCGCGCTAGGCCGGTGCGTGCGAGTAGACCCTCAAGGCGTCGGCGCGCCCAAGTGTTTGCCTAAGAATCGTTCGAGTTGCGCGAGCATCTCGATGCGACTCGGGCTGCGCGACAGCCAATGATCTTCGGATTTCAACTGCACGAGTTCGTAACGCACACCCGCCGACTTCATCGCCGACACCATATATTCGGTCTGCACGTACGGCACGACGGTGTCGTCGACGCCGTGCATGATCATCACGTCGGCTTTGACACGCGCGGCGGCGCGCGCGGGTGAAAACTCGGCAACGTCCGGATCCGATGTCTTGCCGATGTGTTTGCGCCAAAAGCGCACGGCGGGGCTTTCGGTTCCGCCACGATTCTCGACCCAGCGCAGCATTTCGACGAGATCGGAAACGCCCGCGACGCTCACGCTGCAACGATAGAGGTCCGGTGTGAAGGCGGCGCCGGCGAGCGCTGCATAGCCGCCGTAACTCGCGCCGACGATGCAAACGCGTTCGGCATCGACGGTGCCGTCGGCAATCAGCTTGCGCACGCCGTCGGTGACGTCGTCTTGCATGAGTTTGCCCCATTGGCGATAGCCGGCGAGTTCGTGTTTTTGGCCGAAGCCCGTCGAACCACGGAACTGCGGCTGCAGCACCGCGTAGCCGCGCGAGGCCATGAACTGCGACCACCAATCGAAGTCGCGTCCCGAGTCGCGCGCCCGCGGCCCACCATGCGGCAGCACGACCAGCGGCAATTTTTTAGCCTCGACGCCGGGAGGCAGAGTGAGGTAGGCGGGTACCGCGTAGCCGTCGCGCGCGACGTAGTCGATTTCTTTGACCGTGCCGAGCGGTACCTTGGCGAGCTGCGGGTATTGCTGACCCACCACCTCGGCGCGATTGGTGGTGAAGTCGACGATGTAATAAATGCCGGGCGCGTTGCGGCTCTCGGTGAGCGCGAGCACCTGCCGACCGTCGGCCGTGTAGGCGACGATGTCGGCGTTGCGACCGGGCAGGGCAGCTTCGAGTGCGCGCACGCGGCTCTCGGCCTTGGCGTCAAGCCAATATACCGGTTGCGACAGACCACCGATGCGTAGGCCTTGCAACGATTGATCGTAGCGATCGCGGACTACGCCCTCGATGTCGTACTTCGAATCTTCGTACAACAACTGCGGTCCCGAGCCGTCGAACGGGATGCTCCAGAGGCGCACACGCTCGCCGCCGCGTGCGCCGATGGCGAGCACCGACTTTGCATCGGCGGCGAGACCGATGACATCGAAATCGGGATCGGTGAATTCGTGGATCGTCCGCCAATCGTCGCCCTCTTTGATCCGGATGCTGGTTTGTTGATCTTTCCGATAAAACTCGACACGCCCGACGACCGCGCCTTGCTGATCGACCAGCCAGTTGCTCGTGAGTCGATTGCCTTTTTCGACGACCCGCCAAGTGCCGGTGAGCGGATCGACGCTCAACAACGCGCGTGATGCAGAATCTGCGGCGGCGCCGGCCGCTGCGTTGTCGGTCACGAGCGCCGACATCAGGATTTCTCCGGGCGCGGCTCCGTGGCGCGACAAAAAACTGGCCGACGCCGGGACGATGCGGTTGTTCGCCTTGGCCTCGAGTAATTGCCGCGACGAGCCGTCGAGTGCGTTGAGCGCGAACACCGCGGTGATTTCGGATTTCGACTCGCTGTCGCCGATTTCCGCACGGGTGATCGAGAACACGGCGATCACCACCGACTCGCTCACGAAACCCATCGTGCGCAATTTCAATTTTTGATCGAAGGCGACCCGCTGGGTGATTTTCTTGGCGGCGCGATCGAGGATCACGATCGACACCTGCTCACCGCCGAACGAGGAGGCGAGCAATCGGCCGTCGGTGGAGAGCGTGACGTGGTTGATCACCGGCGTCGTGCCGAAGGCGGCGATCGGCGGCGGAGCGGCGGCGGTCGCGGAAGCGACCGAGAGTGCTAGTAGCGCGAGGGCGGCGAGTAGGGTTTTCATGGCTGTGCACCCTAATTCGTCGCTCGGAATCTGGGTAGTGCGAACCTGCAATTTTATTGTGGCGTTGCCGCAACGATTCAGTCAGGACGCCGTTATTCGTCGTTCGAGCGGGGTTGAGCACGAATAAGTTGAATTGATTCAGTCAGCTATCGCAAAATACGCGGCTACGTCCGGCGCCGAAGTCGCGCTCGGGCGGCCCAACAAACAACAGGGAAGGGTTCTCATGATTCGTAGCAAACACGCGACGTTGGTGACGTCGTTGATCGCGGCCGTGCTCGCCCAGACGGCGGTACGCGCGGCCGACCAAGCTGCTGCCGTGCCGGCGCCGACCGCGGCAAAGAAATCGGCCGCCGAAACCAAGGCCGACGAAGCCGCCAAACCCACCGAGCTCGAACAAGTCACGGTGACCGGATCTCGCATCAAGCGCACCGACTTCACCTCACCTTCGCCGGTGTTGATCATCGGCAGCGAGGACACGACCCTCGAGGGCATGCTGACCACGACGCAGATCCTGCAAACCAACACCCTGACGGCCGGTTCCCAGCAGATCAACGACCAGACCACCGGTTTCGTGACCGAGAACGGTCCGGGTGCCAACACCGTCGCGCTGCGCGGCATCGGCTCCTCCCGCACGCTCGTGCTGCTCAACGGTCGCCGTCTCTCGCCGGCCGGCTCGCGCGGTCAGCTCGCCGCGGCCGACCTTAACGTCATCCCGTCGTCCATCATCCAGCGCACCGAAATTTTGAAGGACGGCGCCTCTTCGGTGTACGGCTCGGACGCCATCGCCGGCGTGATCAATTTGATCACCAACAAAAATATCGACGAGGGCCGCCTGAGTCTGTCGGGTAACCACGTCAACGCCGGTGGCGGCGAGACGAAGTTGCTCGCGGCCTCGTGGGGCAAGCGTTTCGATCGCGGCAATTTTTCGGTCTCGTACGAGTTCTACGACCGCAAGCCCTTGCTGGTGCGCGAGCGCGATTATTTGAACTGCGCGCAAGATCTTCTCGTGAACGTCACGAGCACCACGAGTCCGACGTCGTTGAACGCCGCGTCTTCGGGCCAGTCGCTGGACATCATCGATCCGGCGACCGGTCAATCGAAGTGCTACAACATCTTCACCGGAGTGGTGCGTTTGCAGGGCGGCATCAACGCGGGTGCTGACTACGTTGCGGATCCGACCGCAGTGTTGAACGGCGGATTATTGAGTCGCGACCTCGCGGGCTACCGTCGCGTCGGCGGCTCGCTCGCGACCGTGATCTCGCTGCGTCCCGGCTCGACCGCCGCGGCGAACCTCGCCGCGTACAAAACTTTGCGCGCCGCGGTGCCGCAGGACAATCCGCGGTTCGGTGATCGCACGTTCATCACGCCTGCGCGTCGCAACTCGGTGTTCGCCGAGGGTAGTTATGAGTTGAACGATTCGGCGAAGGTGTACACCGAATATTTGTGGAACCGTCGCGAGTCCTCGACCACGAGTTTCCGTCAGTTGTTCCCGCTCGTTGCCGCGACCAACGTCGGCAACAGTTTCGGGGTTGCGGTGCAGCCGATTTTGTTGGCGCCGTTGAGTTCCGAGCAGGACGTGAAGTTCCAGCGTGGCGTCGTCGGTATCACCGGCGACATCAAGTCCGGCTTCCTCCAAGACTGGAGCTATGACGCGTTCGTGCAGCGTACGCAGTCGCGAGCGATCTATGGCCAAGATTCGTTCTACAACGATCGCGTAGTCGCGAGCACGCAAGCGGGCGCTTGCCAGCAGTCGCTGATCACGATTTCGGGCGGCACCTGCGTCAACGTCGGTTGGACTCGTCCGGACGTGATCGCGAACGGCTTCTGGGGTTTGACCGAAGCAGAGCGTAACTTCCTCTTCGCGCGCGACTTCGGTCGCACCGCCTATGACCAAACCACCATCGGTGGTTCGCTCACCGGTAAGATGTTCGACATGCCGGCGGGCGCCGTGAGCGGCGTGGTCGGCGTCGAGCAGCGCAAAGATTCGATCGACGACATCCCGGGTCCGCAGTCCATCAACTCGAACGCTTGGGGTCTGACGTCGGCGGGCCGCACCAAGGGCTCGGATACGGTGAAGGAAGCGTTCACCGAACTCGAGGTGCCGCTGATCTCGGGCGAACCGTTGATGAAGCGTCTGTCGTTCAACGGCTCGTTCCGATACACGAACTACGACAGCTACGGTTCGGACACGACCTGGAAGGCGGGTCTCAACTGGCAGATGTTCGACACCTTGCGTCTGCGTGCTGCGAAGGGCACTTCGTTCCGCGCGCCGGCCTTGTACGAATTGTTCCTCGCGAACCAAACTTCGTTCTCGGCGCAGCTGTCGGTCGATCCCTGTATCAACTGGGCGCAGAGCTCGAATCCGTTGATCCAAAAGAACTGCTCTGCCGCCGGCATTCCCGGTGACTATGCAGCGTTGAACTCTTCTTCGGCGACCATCATCGCCGGCGGCGGTCGCGGTGTGCTCGATGCTGAGACCTCCGAGAACGCCACGATCGGTTTGATCTGGACGCCGGAATCTTTGCCGATCAGTGCGGCGGTCGATTGGTGGCGCATCATCGTGCAGAACCAGGTGGCGCAGTTCGGTGCGAGCAGCATCGTCAACGCTTGCTACACCTCGGAAAACTTCCCCAGCGATCCGTTCTGCACCTTGTTCACGCGCGACACGAGCCCGTCGTCGGTGCGCTTCCGGCAAATCACGGAAGTGCGCAATTCGTACGTGAACATCTCGAACCAGATGGTGCAGGGCACCGACTGGACGTTCCGCTTCGACAAGCGCGTCGGTCGTACGCGTTTCACGGCGAACGCGCTCGTCACCTACAACACCGCTAATCGCACGCAGTTGTTCCGCACGCAACCGCCGGTCGATCAACGCGGTTGGATCTACAACAACAAGTGGGTGTCGAACATCGACTTCCGTGCCGAACGCGGTCCGTGGACCGTCTCTTGGGCGGTCGACGTGTTCTCGCCGACTTCGAACGACGTACGTTACGGCGGCAACGTGTTCGGCGGTATCGGCTTGCCGAACTGCGCGACCGTGACCGCTTCGCAGGCCGCGTACTGCGTGTCTGCGTTGTACGAGCAGTCGACGCACCAACATCGCCAGCACAGCGCGTCGGTGCGCTACCGCGCCGACAAGTGGGAACTCGTCGCCGGTATCAACAACGTGTTCGACAAGATTCCGCCGCAAGTGTCGACGGGTTCGGGCGCGAACCGCATCGGTACCTCGGTGGCGATCAGCAACTACGACGTGCTCGGGCGTCGTGCGTTCGCGACCTTGAACTACCGCTTCTAAGAACATCCCTCACTGTGAGGGTGGTCGAGAAGGCCCGCCGCAAGGCGGGCCTTTTTCTTTGAGTCGCGGTTTGCCGCGATTCGGCTCCGTGCATTCGCGAATGGTTGGTGCGACTTCCATCGGGCACAGTCCAGCTCTGGTCTAGAATTTCGCCCTAGGAGTTGCGCAATGGAAATCGGTGATGCGCGGCGCGAGCTGCAGCACTTATTGGAACGAATCGAGGGTATCGTCGGCGAGGGTGCGAACGGCGCCCGGTCCGTGTGCAAATGCGAACGCTGCGGTGCCAAAGCCTGTCGTTGTCGAAGGTGTTGCGGATCGCGATCGTCTTGGGGTCTGTTCGCCGCGATTGCCGGCGCGATCGGTATCGTGGCCGTGTCAACAGCGCTTTGCCGAGCGGGTGACCACCGCAAATAATTAAGGCACACTCTTCGAACGGGGGGTGTGGCCATGATCACCGGGTTTTACGCAGGTCTTTGCGGGCTATTGTTGGTCGTGTTGTACGTGCGGGTCAGTCAGCGTCGGCTCGCCACCAAGATCGGCGCAGGCTCGGGCGGCGACGTCCTGCTCGAGCAAAGAATTCGTGCACATGCGAATTTCGTCGAGAATGCGCCGCTCGCCCTGATTTTGTTATTGCTATTCGAGCGCGGCGGCGCCGAACCGCTTTACGTGCACGCTTTCGGCGCGAGCTTCGTCATTGCACGCATTTTGCACGCCGAGGGCCTCTCGAAAACCTTCGCCCGGTCGCCCGGCAGATTTTATGGCTCGGTGCTCACGCTGCTAGTGATCTTAGGGCTCGCAATCGCGCTGCTCGTGCAAGCGCTCGGCCACGGCACATGAATGGTGGAGGCGGCGGGAATTGAACCCGCGTCCGCAAGCCCTAGACTTCAGGATCTACGCGCGTAGCTCTCTCTTTGATTC
>RGUL01000007.1 GCA_010027845.1 Gammaproteobacteria bacterium | reverse complement strand
TCGCAGACGCGACCCAAAATTCCCGGAAAGACGTTCGAGTGGCGATTGACCATGTAGGCGTCGGTGAAACGCCCTTGTGCGATCAAGCGGATGTATTCGGGTACATCGGTGTGTGCGGGACAGGCCCACTGACAGTCGACGACCTTGTGGAAATAGTCGGGATTGGACGTATCAGTCGGCGCCATGGCACGCGACCCCCTGCGCGTATCAGACCCTACTCGGTCCGAGTATCGGCGAGCCGTCGGTAATTGTCACCGGGCCCCGCGGCCTGCCGATGACCCGGCAGAACGGCCTGCAGATCGGACTGCGGCTTGGCAAAATGCCGCTCCTGCCCAGAGCCGGACCGTATGCAAGATTCCCCTGCCCCGATCGAATTGCGCCTGCGTCGCGCCTCGCGCGTACTCGAGGTGCACTACACGGAAGAAGAGTCCTACCGTCTGCCGTTCGAATACCTGCGGGTGCATTCACCCTCCGCCGAGGTGCAGGGGCACGGTCCCGGTCAGGAAACCCTGGTACTCGGCAAACAAACCGTCGGCATCACGGCGGTCGAACCGGTCGGCGCCTATGCGGTTCGACTGGTGTTCGACGACGGTCACGACAGCGGCCTCTACAGCTGGAAATACTTGCGCGAACTCGGCCGCGAACAACCGTCGCGCTGGGAACGATATCTCGCGCGGGTGCGAGCCGCCGGCGCGGCGCGCGACTGATCGACACGAAAACTCGGGCAAAAAAAAGGCCGAGCATCCTGCTCGGCCCTTCACACCCCTTCTCGCTTTTATGATCGACCGAAGTCGACTTCGTCCCCCGTTTTCTCCGGTTCTTCTTCGAACCGGCACGTTGAGTGATGTTTTAACCGGTTCCGCGGACGATTTCCAGCATCCGCTACAATCGACCCCCTGAGCACTCCCATGTCGACCCCCGAAAACAACACCACACACTTCGGCTTCCGCGACGTCCCGTGGAGCGAGAAAGCGCGGCACGTCCGCGCGGTTTTCGACTCCGTGGCGCCGAAGTACGACTTGATGAACGACCTTATGTCGGCGGGGCTGCACCGCGCCTGGAAACGCTTCGCCCTCTCGCAAACCCGCTTGCGTCCGGGACAACGCGCACTCGACGTCGCCGGCGGCACCGGTGACCTCGCGCGCGGTATGGCCGCGCAAGTCGGGACCACCGGCACCGTCGTATTGTCCGATATCAATGGCGCGATGCTCGCCGTCGGCCGCGATCGCTGCATCGATGCCGGCTTCGCAAGTGGCATCGAGTACGTGCAGGCGAATGCCGAGTGTCTGCCGTTCCCCGACGCCTCCTTCGATTGCGTCACCATCGGCTTCGGACTGCGCAACGTCACCGATAAGCCCAAGGCGCTTGCTTCGATGCGACGCGTGCTGAAACCGGGCGGCCAATTGTTGATCCTCGAGTTCTCCAAACCGGTCGACGCACTGCAGCCCTTGTACGACGCCTATTCGTTCCGCATCCTGCCGACGCTAGGCAAGCTCGTCGCCGGTGATGCCGAAAGTTATCGCTACCTCGCCGAGTCGATCCGTAAGCACCCCGACCAACGAACACTGCTCGAGATGATGCGCGGCGCCGGACTCGAAGATTGTCGGCATCACGATTTGACCGGCGGCATCGTCGCGCTGCATCGCGGCTATCGCTACTGATCGTGCTCACCCAAGCGGTCGAAAACGCACTCAATCAAAATCTCGCCGCCTCTTTACGGGCGCGCGAGTTGTGCGGCGCGTTGCGCGGCCGCCGTATTCGCATCGAAATCAGCGGGCTGTCGATTCGTATCGGTATCGAATCGGTCGGTGATTCCTTGCGACTCGAACGCGATCCCGACGGTGAATTCGCGGCGGAACTCATCGGCAGTCCGGTCAACTTACTCGCGCTCGCGGCAGCCGGATCGACGCGGCTGTTGCACTCGGGCGCGGTGCAGATTCGTGGTGACGCCGAACTGCTCGAACGATATCAAGAACTACTGCGTGCGCTCGGACCCGATTTCGAAGAGGAACTCGCGCGCCTCGTCGGCGACTTGCCCGCACATCATCTTGCGCGTGTCGCCTTCGGCATGCTGCGCTTCGGTCGGCGCACCGTACGCACCACCGTCCAGAACACTTTCGAATATTTGGCTCACGAATCGCGCGATCTGGTGCCGCGAGCAGAAGCCGAAGAGTTTCTCACCGGTGTCGATCGTCTGCGCGAGGACGTCGATCGCGCAGCAGCGCGTTTGGCGGCACTCGAAGCGCGACTGCAGAAACCCGCCGATTCGCAACGCGCGGCCGACGCCCGATGAAACTGCGCGTCATCGCTCGCATGATCGCGATCCAGCGCGTCCTAGTCCGTCACGGACTAGACGAGTTCGTACGCGCGACACACCTCTATCGGCCGCTGCGGTTCGTGTTCCTCGCTTCGCCATGGACCTGGTTCGAACGTGCCCGCGGCGGCTCGCGCGGTGAACGTCTACGCCTCGCGCTCGAAGAACTCGGACCGATCTTCATCAAACTCGGTCAAGCGCTGTCGACCCGGCGCGATCTGCTGCCGCTCGACATCGCCGACGAACTTGCGAAGTTGCAGGATCGAGTGCCGCCCTTCGATAGCGCGCTCGCCCGCAACATCATTGAGTCGGCGTACGGTCGGCCGCTACACGAGGTGTTCGCACGATTCGATCCGCAGCCACTCGCCGCCGCATCACTCGCGCAGGTACATGTTGCGACGCTGGCCGACGTCGACGGCAGCGCCGGCCCGGAGGTGGTCGTCAAAGTATTGCGGCCGGGCATGCGCGCCTCGATCGAGAGCGATCTCGAAGTGATGCATGCGCTCGCCGATCTGGCGCGCCGTAATTCTGCAGAAGCACGCCGCTTGCGGGTCGACGAAATCGTCGACGAATACGAGAAGACCATACTCGACGAACTCGATCTGATGCGCGAAGCGGCGAACGCCACGCAAATCCGCCGTAATTTCGAGGGTTCGCCGCTATTGAAGGTGCCGGAAGTACACTGGGACCACTGCCGCGTCGACGTGATGGTGATGGAGCGCATTCACGGCGTACCGATTAGCGACATGGCGGCGATGCGCGCGGTGAACGCTAACATTCGCTTACTCGCCGAGAACGGCGTGAAAATCTTCTTCACGCAAGTATTCCGCCATAATTTTTTCCATGCCGACATGCACCCGGGCAACATCTTCGTGCTGCTCGACGATCCCGCTTATCCGCGTTACGCCGCCGTCGACTTCGGCATCGTCGGCACGCTCGATCTACGCGATCAACACTACCTGGCCGAAAATTTTTTGGCGGTGTTCGACCGCAATTATCGCCGCGTGGCCGAGCTGCACGTCGAGTCCGGTTGGGTGCCACCGGACACGCGCATCGATGAAATGGAATCGGCGATCCGCACCGTACTCGAGCCGATTTTCGACAAGCCGATCAAAGATATCTCTTTCGGCACGGTGCTGCTGCGACTGTTCGACATCTCGCGCCGCTTCGACATGCGCATCCAGCCGCAGTTGATCCTGTTGCAGAAAACGCTGTTCAACATCGAAGGCTTGGGTCGTGAGCTCTATCCCGAACTCGACATCTGGCAGACCGCCGCGCCGATTTTGCGCGAGTGGATGAAGGAACGCTCGAGCCCGTTCGCCGCTTTACGGCAACTCGGTCGTCAGTGGCCCGAGATAGTCGACTCGCTGCGAGCGCTGCCGCCGCTACTCAAGATCGCCGTGCAGAATGCCCAGGACGGCCGCATGAAGTTCGGCGTACAACCGGAAGATCTCGCCCGTCTCGAAGCGCAACTCGCGCGCAACCAGCGCCGGCACGACGGCGCGTTGTGGTCGATGATGCTCGCCTTCGGCGCGATTCTGTCGCTCGGTATCGAAAGCTTTCCGCCCGGCCTAGCGGCGCTGCTCGCCCTCGCTTCGGCGCTGACGTTCTGGCGCAGCCGGCGCAACTAGCGCTTGCCGTAGCGTCGCACGCGCAAGTCGGCCTGTTCTTTATGGCCGGCGAATCCTTCGATCTCGCACAAGCGTGAGCAATACTCGCCCACCAAAGCGGCGGCCTCGTCGGTGAGCACACGCTGGTAAGTGCAAGTTTTGATGAACTTTCCGACCCAAAGTCCGCCGGTGTAACGCGCGGCACGCATCGTCGGCAAAGTGTGGTTGGTGCCGATCACTTTGTCGCCGTAACTCACGTTGGTGCGCGCGCCCAAGAAGAGCGCGCCGTAATTCGTCATGTGCTGCAAAAAATAGTCGGGGTCGCGCGTGAGTACTTGGACGTGCTCCGAAGCGATGCGGTCGGCCTCGGCGACCATTTCTTCGAGCGTGTCACAAACGATGATTTCGCCGCAGTTGTCCCAGGCGACACGCGCGATGTCGGCGGTCGGTAACCATGACAAGAGTTGCTCGATTGCCGCGGGCACCGCGCGGGCCAACGCTTCGCTATTGGTGAGCAGTACCGCCGGTGAGCCCGGACCGTGCTCCGCCTGGCCGATCAAATCGACCGCTGCCATTTCAGCGTCGCATGACTCGTCGGCGATGATCAAAGTTTCCGTCGGGCCGGCGAGCAGATCGATGCCGACCCGGCCGAAGAGTTGTCGTTTCGCTTCAGCGACGTAGGCGTTGCCGGGGCCGACGATCATATCGACCGGTGCAATTTTTTCGGTGCCTAGTGCCATCGCCGCAACCGCCTGCACACCACCGAGCGCATAAATTTCGTCCGCGCCACCGAGATGCATCGCGGCGACGATCGCCGGATGTGGCTTACCGCCGAACGGCGGCGCGGTCGCGATCACGCGCTTTACGCCCGCCGCTTTGGCGGTCACAACGCTCATGTGTGCCGACGCGACCATCGGATAGCGCCCACCCGGCACGTAACAACCAACCGAATTCACCGGCAAATTTTTATGGCCGAGCACGACCCCGGGCAGTGTTTCGATTTCGACATCGCGTAACGCGGCGCGCTGCGCGAGCGCGAAATTTCGAATCTGCGTCTGTGCGAATTCGATGTCGTGCAAAGTCTGCGGCGAAACCGCGGCGAGACAGGCGTCGATGTCGGCCGCGCTCAGCCGAAAATCCGCCGGGGACCATCGGTCGAACTTTTGCGAATACTCGCGCACCGCGTGTTCACCGCGCGCGGCGATTTCACCGAGGATATTCTCGACCGTCAGTCGAACTTGCGTCTGCTGTTCAGCCTTCGCCTCAGCCGTTCGACCGGTCTTCAAAAATCGGATCATGCGTCTGCCCTCCGAAAGAGAATTCTACAGCCCGCCCCGTCGATGCGAGAGCATCGCGAGTGCGATGGCGATCAAGCCGAAAACTAGCGACCCCGCCGACAACCATTCCATACGCGTCGACAGCAAGGGTGCGATCAAGCCCACCACTACCGTACCGAGAGCGAGTTGCACGAAGGTTTGCACCGACGACACCGTACCGCGCACCCCCGGATACATTTCGAAAGCCCGTAACGTAAGCACCGGAAAGACGAATTGAATGCCGAGCGTGGTGAGGAATATTAAAAACTGTTGCAACAATCGCGGCGGATCCCAAAAGTGATTGAGCAAGACGCTGGCGAGCGACGCTAGTGGCGGTAGCGTCAATCCGAACGCGAGCTGGCGATAACGGTCAACGCGCCCGGCGATACGGCCTGCGATCAAGGCGCCGGCCATGAAGCCGGCGACGATCGGTACGAATAAATTGGCGAAGTCGGTCTCGGTGAGTTTCCACACGTCGAGCACGATGTTCGGCGCAGAACCGACGAACAGCATGATGCCGGCGAACTGCATCGCGCCGCAGAGCGTGAGTGCGAGAAAGCGCACGTCGCGAATGATGGCGATGCAGTTGTTCAGTAAGGGTCTAAATTCGAGGGCGACGCGGCGCTCGACCGGATGCGTCTCGGGCAGCATTCGATGCGCCATCACCATCAAAATACAACCGAGCGCGGTCAGCATCCAAAAGACGGCGCGCCAACCGGCGACGACGTGTATCCAGCCGCCGATCACCGGTGCGATCGCCGGCGCGATGCTGAAGATCACGGTCACGGCGTTCATCAAACGCTGCGCATCGTCGCCACGATAAAGGTCGCCGATGACCGCGCGACCGATCGTCACACCGACCCCCGCAGTCATGCCTTGCATGGCACGAAACGCGAGCAAGGTACCGAAGCTCGGTGCGAGCGCGCAGCCGATCGAAGCGAGCGTATAGAGCGCGATGCCGCCGAACACCACGATGCGCCGTCCGAGTGCATCCGAGAGCGGACCGTGCACCAAAGACATCACGGCGTACGGAAATAGGTAGATCGACAGCGTTTGCTGGATCGTGAGCGCATCGATGTCGAATTCCGCCTGCATCGTGCGCAGCGACGGAAAGAACGTATCGATCGAGAACGGGCTCACCATCGAAAGTGCGGCCAGCAGAAAGGCGAGGCCGAGTGGTACGGCCGAACGTCGCGTCATGTGTCGTGCTGCCGGTCAGCGGCCGCGCAGAGCGCGCAACCACACAGTGACGTCTTCGCCACGTTCGAGCACTTCGACGAGCGCCGAACCGACGATCACGCCGTCGACATGTCCGCGGAATCGTTCAACTTGCTCCCGCGATCGAATACCGAAACCCGCGCAGACCGGCGCGGTCGAAGCAGCTTTGACGCGCGCGAGATACGCCAAAACTTCTTCGGGTACGGCAACGTTACGACCGGTGATGCCGGTCATCGTCACGGCGTAGACGAATCCTTCGCTAGCTGCGCAAACTTCGGTCAGCCGCGCGGCAGTGGTCACGGGCGTCACCATCTGCACGAGCGCGATGCCCTCTGCATTCAACGCGGTACGTAACTCGGCACCTTCGTCGAACGGGAGATCGGGCACGATGAAACCACACACGCCCGCAGCAGCCGCATCGACGGCGAGTCGGTCGTATCCGTATTGCAACAGCGGGTTGAGATAACTCATCAACACCAGCGGCGTCGACGGTCGCTGCATCGCGCGCAACTCGCCGAGGATCCATTTGAGACTCACGCCTTGCTTGAGTGCTGCTTGGCTCGAGCGCTGGATCGTGACGCCATCGGCCATCGGGTCGGTGAACGGCACACCGATCTCGATCACGTCCGAACCCGCTGCGACGGCGAGCAAATGTTCGCGAAAGCGTGCCGCGCTCGGATAGCCTGCAGTCAAAAATGCGACCAACGCGGGCTCGCCGCTCTTCGCGGCAACGCGCACGGCATCGGCTAAACGCTCACGTGGCTTCATGCGCCACTCCCGAGTAGGGTGCGTTGCAGGGTCGGCATATCTTTGTCGCCGCGACCGGACATGCACAACAAGGCATGCTTACCCGGGTGATCTTTGGCCCAACGCTTCGCTCCGTGCAGCGCGTGCGCCGTTTCGAGTGCCGGCAAAATACCTTCTAGTCGCGAGCATTCCTGCAAGGCTGCCAACGCCTCGGCGTCGGTCGCCGATTCGTAGCGCACGCGACCCGCCGTATGCAGTAGGGCGTGCTCGGGTCCGACACCCGGATAGTCGAGACCTGCCGAGATCGAATCGGTTTCGTGAATTTGGCCGTCGTCATCTTGTAGCAACAACGAATAACAGCCTTGCAGCACGCCCGGTCGACCATAGGACAAACTCGCGGCATTCTCGCCCAGCCCCGGACCTCGACCGCCCGCCTCGATGCCGATGATCGCGACGTTACGATCGGGTATGAAGGCATGAAACATGCCGATGGAATTCGAGCCACCGCCGACACACGCGAACACCGCGTCGGGCAAACTGCCGTGCCGCTGCAAAAATTGCGCGCGCGCCTCGCGGCCGATCACCGCCTGCAATTCGCGCACGAGATAAGGATAGGGGTGCGGTCCCACCGCAGAACCGAGTAGATAAAAAGTTTCCATCGGATCGGACACCCAATCGCGCAGCGCCTCGTCGATCGCGGCACGCAATGTTTGATCGCCGCCGGTCACGGGTACGACTTCGGCACCCATCAAACGCATACGACCGACGTTCGGCGCCTGACGCTCCATGTCGATCGCGCCCATGTAGACGATGCACGGCAAACCGAGTCGCGCGCACGCCGCCGCACTCGCGACACCATGCTGGCCCGCGCCCGTCTCCGCGACGATGCGACGCGCGCCGAGTCGTTGCGCCAACAGCGCCTGGCCGAGCGCGTTGTTGATTTTGTGGGCACCGGTGTGCGCGAGATCTTCACGCTTAAACCAGATGTGTGCACCCCATGCCGCTGATAAACGTGGGGCATAAGACAGCGCGGTCGGTCGACCCACCCAATTGGTGAGTTGGTCGGCAAGCTCCGCTTGAAAATCGTCGCGGTGCAGATGCTCGCGCATGCCCGCCTCGAGTCGATCGAGCGCAGGGATCAAAGTTTCCGGAACGTAGCGACCGCCATACGGGCCGAAACGTCCGCGGGGGTCGGGAAAACGACCATCGGTTTCTGCATCGAGCAGTTGCTTGCGCTCGCCGTCACTGAACTTAGGTTGTGCATTCATGAGCAAAACTCCCGCGCTGCATCGCGTGCAGCGCGTACGAATTCGAAAATTTTGTCGCTGGCCTTCACGCCCGGCACCGACTCCACCCCGCTCGACACGTCGACGCCGAACGGTCGCACCGTGGCGATCGCGGCGGCCACATTGTCGGCGTTGAGACCACCCGCCAACAGCAATTCCATGCGCGGCGCGAGCGCTCGCGCTGCGTCCCAGTCTGCAGTGCGGCCAGTTCCGCTCTGCACACCCTCGAATAGTGCTCGCACCGGTAATTCAGCCGGCAGCGCGCGACCGTCGCGCAACACCGGTAACACCGCTCGCGCGCGTAACGCCGCAGCGATCGCCGGTTCGGCGAGCGACTCGTGATCGAGTTGCACGAGATCCGGGTCGAACTCGTGCAGCACCTCTTCGAGTTCGATCACCGACGGCTGCAAGAAAACGGCGACGCACGTCGCTTTGCCACGCGCGGGCTGCGCGAGTTGCCGTGCGCGCGACGCGCCGACGCGCCGCACCGACGAGGCGAAGCCACCGCCGATTCGTCCGTCATGCCACACACCTTCACCCACATCGTCAGGCGCCACCCGTCAACGCACGAGTCGCGCGCGGTGACCGCGCGCGCGACGCGCTGCATCCAGCATCGCCGCGGCGAGTGTTACGGGATGCCCGTCCCTCATGAGCGCACTGCCGACCAGTGCGAGGTCGTAACCCGCCGTTGCGAGACGTGCCGCATCCTCCGCCGACTCGACGCCGCTCTCGGCGACGCGCAGCACGTTGTGCGGTAGTTGCGCCGCCATCGCCTCGAGACGACCGGGCACGACCTGCAACGTGACGAGGTCACGACAATTCACGCCGAGCAACAATAGGTTCCCGGCCGCCTTGCGCGGTGCGAGCAAACGCAACGCCACGTCGACGTCGGCGGCATCGAACGCTTCGAGCAGTACGAACATATTTTGTTCTAACGCTGTATCGAGCATCGCTTCAAGCGCGCCGCGCTCGAGCATGCGCAGGATCAACAACACCCCTGCAGCACCAGCGGCGCGCGCTTCGAGCACTTGATAAGGGTCGACCAAGAAATCTTTGCGCATCGCCGGTACGCCGCGCAGCGCGAGCGCAACAGCTGCGCGCTCGAGATGTTCAAGCGCACCGTCGAAACGATCGGGTTCGGTCAGCACCGACACCGCAGCCGCACCGGCATCGGCGTAACGCGTGACCGTCGCGCCGACGTCGACCTCCGCTGCAGCGCGCAGCGTGCCGACGGCGGGCGAACGCAACTTACATTCGGCGATCAGATCAAATCCCGCCGAGGAGATCGATAGTTTCGGCGTCGGCGGTAAACCGGCGATCAGGGCGCGCAGCTCGGCGGGCGAACGCTGCGCACGCGCAGCCTCGCAACGCAAGTGACTCGCGGCAGCCATGCCCGCTAAGAAATCGGCGCCGGTCGCAGCACTCATGCACGCGCTCCGGCACCGAAGCGCGCCAAAGATTCCAGCGTAGTACGCGCTGCACCCGAGTCGATCGCGGCCGCTGCACGCGCCAAACCGTCGCGTGGCGAATTCACGAGCCCCGTACACTCGAGAGCCAAAGAAACGCCGAGGCAGAGTGCATCACGATGCGCACCGCGATCTTCGCCCCGTAGTACCGCGCGCAAGGCAGCGGCGTTCTCAGCAGCATCACCGCCCGCGAGCGCCTGCGGCGAGCAGCGCGCGAGGCCATAATCTTCGGGCGTACGCTCGCTGCGCACGACCGCGCCGTCGCGCACGTCGAACAAGCTGAACGGACCGATCGGCGTCGGCTCGTCCCAACCGTTGGCACCGTGCACGACGAACGCGCGCTTGATGCCCGGCATGCCCGCTAGCGTTTCCGCCATCAATTCCGCCATCGTCGCGCTGTATGCACCGACGACTTGATACGGTGGCTCAGCCGGGTTCGTGAGCGGGCCGAGCACGTTGAAGATGGTGCGGACACCGAGTGCTTGACGCACCGGCGCGATCGCTTTCATCGCCGGGTGAAAGTGCGGAGCGAATAAGAACGTGAAGCCGCAAGCGGCAAGGCATGCGCCCGCTTGCGTTTCGTCGAGCGGCAACGTGAGACCGAGTCGCTCGAGCACATCCGCACTGCCCGAGCGGCTCGAAATCGAACGATTACCGTGTTTGATCACAGGCAGACCACAGGCTGCAGCGAGTAAAGACGTGCCAGTGGAAATATTGACGCTACCCGATGCGTCACCGCCGGTGCCGACGATGTCGATCGCGCGTGACTGCAGCACTGGATCGATCTGCGGTCGCCGCGCAAGCGAGCGCATGGCGCGCGCAAAGCCTCGCACTTCGTCGGCCGTCGCACCTTTAGCGCGCAAGGCCGCGAGCATTGCGCCGGCCATCGCCGGTGCAAGCGCGGGATCGGCGAGTGCGCACATCACCGCGTTCGCGTCTTGCTCGGCGAGATTTCCGCCGTTGAGCACGCGTTCGAGCGCGTCACGCATGACGTCGACCGCCCCGCTGCTGCAAAAAATTCGTCATCAAGGCAGGGCCATCGGGTGTGAGCACGCTCTCCGGATGGAACTGCACACCCTCGACCAGCAAGTCGCGATGCCGCACACCCATGATTTCGCCCTCCGCGGTCTGCGCCGTGACGAGCAACTCCGGCGGCAAAGAGTCGGGCTGCGCGATCAAAGAATGATAGCGGCCGATCTGGCAAGGATTCGGTAAGCCGGCAAACAGGCCCTGGCCGTCGTGAGTGATCGGCGAGGTTTTACCGTGCATCAAACGCCCGGCGCGCACCACCTTGCCGCCGAAAGCCTCGACGATCGATTGGTGCCCCAGACACACGCCGAACACCGGTACATGGCCCGCGAACGCACTGATCATCGCCATCGACACACCGGCGTCGTAGGGCGTTCCCGGTCCGGGTGAAATACACAGATGCGTGAACTCGAGACGCCGCGCATCGTCGACCGTGAGCGCGTCGTTGCGCCGCACCTCGACCTCTGCACCGCCGATCAAAAATGCTTGCACGAGGTTGTAGGTGAACGAGTCGTAATTGTCGATCAACAACAATTTCGGGCGCGTACTCATGCGCCCTCCCCGGTGATCTCTAGCGCGCGCCGCGCCGAACCGCTCTTGGCGAGCACTTCCTCGTATTCGAGTTGCGGCACGCTGTCAGCGACGATGCCGGCACCGGCTTGATAGCTGTATTCGTCGCCACGGAACACGAGCGTACGAATCGTGATCGCCTGATCCATGTCGCCGGTCGCACCGAAATATCCGACCGTGCCGCCGTAAAGACCGCGTCGCACGGGCTCTAGCTCGTCGATGATCTCCATCGCTCTAACTTTTGGCGCACCGACCAAAGTGCCCGCCGGAAAAGCAGCTGCAAATAAATCGAAGGCATCGCGGCCCGGAGCGAGGCGTCCGTTCACGCCGCTCACGATGTGCATCACGTGGCTGTAGCGTTCGATCGAGCGATAGGGGTGTACGCCGACGGTGCCTGCTTGCGCGACTCGGCCGAGATCGTTGCGTGCGAGGTCCACCAACATCACGTGCTCGGCGTTTTCTTTGGGGTCGGCGAGCAGTTCGGCCTCGCGACGTCGATCTTCGGTTTCGTCGGCGGCGCGCGGTCGGGTGCCGGCGATCGGCCTTAATTGCGCTTGGCCGGCGGAGAGTTTCACCAGCGCCTCGGGCGATGAACCGACCACCGTCACGTCACCGAGCGCGCAGTAATACATGTAGGGTGAGGGATTGATGAGTCGCAGTGCGCGATACGCTTCGAACGGATCGAGATCGTGTCGGCCCGCAAAGCGCACCGACAAGACGAGTTGATAGACGTCGCCCGCGGCGATGTAATCTTTGGTGCGCGCGACGCCGGCCAGAAACTGTTGTTCGGACATCGACGCGACCGGCGGCGTGAAGCCACCGTTACGACGCGGGGTAGGTAATGCGCCACGCAACGCCGCCACCACCTCGCGACGTAAAGAGAGTCGTTCCGATTCCGTTCCGGCGTGCAGCAGCGCGATGCCGCGGGTCAGATGATCGAACACCAACAACGAGCGTGGCGCGATGTAATGCAGGTCGGGCACCGGATTCGTATCGCGCACGCGCTGCGGCAGACGCTCGAAATAGCGGACGATGTCGTATGCCGAATAACCGACGAGTCCACCGGCGAGCGGAAACGCCCGTTCGGCGCCGGGCGCCGTCGGTCGCGGCGCGCGCGCGAGACTGTCGCGCAAGGTCGCGAGCAAGGCGGCTTGGTCTTGCGGCAGCGGCAAACGTTCCCCCGCACGCCACAGCGCCTGCTGGTCCAGTCGCACTTCGAGCGCATCACCGAAGCCGATGAAGGAGTACCGCCCTAAGCGTTCGCCGCCTTCCACACTCTCGAGCAAAAAGCTCGGCCGGAACGGCTGCAACTTCATGAATGCCGACACCGGTGTGTCGAGGTCTCCCGAAATGTCGAACGGTGGTTTCATGCGTCAATCGTCATCGTCTCATGCGGTGGCCGGGCAACAAAAAACCCATCCCGGACGGGTTCCGGAGATGGGTTCGGGTGATTGAAACGGCTGTCGAGGTGTTTCGATCGGAACGGTATGCCCGCGCCCACTCCTATTCAGGGGTGGCGCCACCAACGGTCGGCTGGGATACGGTCCGGCAGCAACATTGGCGCAGTATCGCCGTCGTCGCCGAACATCGTCAAGGCAGTCGGCAGGCTAGAATTCGCTCATGAAACGCTGTCGCACCGGCCTCGGAATCGTCTCGCTCGCAATTTGCCTCGGAGCCCTCGTCGCCTGCGCGCCGCGCGCCACCCTCGACGGGGCGCCGCGCCCGGGGCTGTGGCGTGCGACGCTGCAACTGCCGGGCGGCGAGTTACCGTTCGGGCTCGAATTCGCGACCGAGAGCGGCAAGATCGTCGCCTTCCTAGATAACGGACCGGATCGCGCCAAGGTCACCGACATCACGCGCGACGGCAAACGCCTGACGCTGCGGCTAGACGGTTTCGAAAATCGCATCGACGCGACGCTCGAAGACGACACGTTGCGCGGTACGCTGACCATGATCAAAAGTGGCGGTAAGCAGCAAGAAATCCCGTTCGCTGCACGCTACGGCGAAACGCATCGCTTCACCAAAGAGCCGCCCGCACCGATCGCCAACGTCGCCGGCCGCTGGGCGACGACGTTCGTCGACGAAGGCGAGTCGTCGATCGCAGTCGGCGAATTCACGCAAAACGGCGCGATCGTCACCGGCACCTTCCTCACGCCCACCGGTGATCACCGCTTCCTCGCCGGCGAATTACGCGGTCGCGAATTGTCGCTGTCGAAATTCGACGGCGGTCACGCCTTCCTTTATCGCGCGACGCTGGGCGACGATGGCGTGTTACGCGGTCGTTTTTGGTCGGGGCTCGCGAGTCTCGAAACTTTCGAGGCACGGCGCGACGACTCGGCGACACTCGGCGATGCCGAATCGACCACCAAACTGGTGGCGAATGCGAAGCCGCTCGATTTCAGCTTTCCGGACGTCGCGGGCCACCAGATCTCAATCCGCGATCCGTTTTTCCGCGGCAAAGTCGTGATCGTCACGCTGGCCGGTAGCTGGTGCCCGAACTGTCACGACGAGGCCGCTCTGCTCGCCGAAATGCACCGGCGCAAGCGTGCTCGCGGTCTGGAAGTGATTTCTTTGATGTTCGAGCAGTTCGGCGATTTCGAACGAGCGCGCGAGGCCGTCTACCGTTTCCGCGATCGGCACCGCGTGGAATACACCACGCTCGTCGCAGGCATTTCCGACAAGGACGACGCAGCATCGAAACTACCGCAACTAAACGGCGTGTATGCGTTCCCGACGACGATTTTCGTCGATCGCAACGGCCGCGTGCGCAAGATTCATACGGGCTTTTCGGGCCCTGCCACTGGCCAGCATTACGATCGGCTAGTCGCCGATTTCGACAAACTCACCGACGATTTACTGGCGGAACCGATTCCGCCGACACCGCGGGGCTGATGCAATGCCGTCTTTCGACGTCGTCTCGGACATTGATGCGCACGAATTGACCAACGCGGTCGATCAAGCCAATCGCGAGCTGCAGCAGCGCTTCGATTTCAAAGACACCGGCGCGACCTTCGAGTTGAAAGCCAAAGAATTCACGATCGTCGTCAAGGCAGAAGTTGAATTCCAGCTCAAGCAGATGCTCGAAATTCTCAAGATCCGACTCGCCAAGCGCGGCATCGACGTCGCCTGTCTCGAAATCAAAGAAGCGAACACGAATCTCGCCGAAGCGAAGCAGGACGTCGTACTACGTCACGGAATCGACGCCGACTGCGGCCGTAAAATCATCAAACTGATCAAAGAGTCGAAGCTGAAGGTGCAAGCCGGCATCCACGGCGACAAAGTGCGCATCACTGGTAAACAACGCGACGACCTGCAAAGCGCCATCGCGTTACTGCGCAAAGAAACTTTCGATCGGAGTCTTCAGTTCGAGAATTTTCGCGACTGAGTGCTCTGCGCGTCGCGCGCTGCGGCGACCTTCTCGCATAAACCGGGCAGCGCGTCGAACGCCGTCGGCCCCATGCGATCGAGTCGCGTGTCTTCGAAGGTGATCACTTGCTTGGTTTGCACGGCGCGGATGGTCGTGAAGGGCGTCCAACGTTCGCGCCAATCGCGGGCAGTGATCGGCGTCGTGGACATCAAAATCAGCTCCGGATCACGACTGACGACGGTTTTGAATTCGACGATCGGCGACGGAAAGTCGATGTCGTCGAAGATATTGCGGGCGCCGCAATGCGCAAGCGCCTCCGAGATCAAGTGGCGACCGCCGATCGTATAGAGCGGCGAGTCCCAGACCATATAAAACACCCGCACCGGTGTACCTTTGAATTTACGCTTTTGCAGTTCCGTCGCACGGTGCGCTAGGCGATCCGCAGCAGCCTCTGCGACTTTAGACGTCCCTGCAAGCGTGCCCAAGCGGCGCACGGTCGCAGCGAAATCGCCGAACTCGCTGATGCTCACGGTGTACACCGGTAACTTTAATTTGGTGAGACTCTCGAGCACGAGCGGATTGGTGAGATCGCGCCACACCACCACCACATCGGGTTTCGCCGCGCGCAGTCGCGGATAGTCGAGCTTGTTCGCGTCGCCGATACGCAAAATCTTTTTCGCCGCAGCGGGCTCGTCGGCTGCTTGCACGGTGGCGACGATCTTCGAACCCGCGCCAGCCGCAAACAACAACTCGGTCGCACCCGGCGCCAAACTCACGATGCGTGCGGCCGGTGCGGCCAGCGTGACACTCACACCGGTGTCGTCGGTGTAGAGCTTCGGGTCCGTTGCCGCCTCGAGTCGTGTGCCTGTGAGTAGTGAGCCTGCCAGTTGCATGTAAGCCAGCAAAAGCAACGGCGGCTTCGCCGTCTTATTGCAAGTGCCGCAGCCGGAGTCGTCGAGCGCCGCGGCGCGCGCTGCGAGTCGGAAGCGTAATCCCGCGAGCACGCCCTGCTGCGGCAAGCGCTCGGCGACCGCGTGCAATGCACGACGACGCCAGGCGCGCGACGCCAGCGCCCAAATTGCGTAACACGTGGCGAGCGCCACGATCGGCACGATCAACAGTTCTTGGAGCGTCGGCGTCATGATGCGTGAATCATGAACTCAGAGGCCGACGAGTACCACGGCGATTCGATAAGTGATGAACGCAGCGACGTACGCTAATGCGAATAAATAGCCGGCCATGATGAGTGGATGCCGCCAACCGTTGGTTTCCCGCTTGACGACCGCCAAGGTCGACAGGCATTGCGGCGCGAACACGTACCACGCGAGCAAAGCGAGTGCCGTCGGCAAACTCCATTGGGTGGCGATTGCGGTGGCGAGCGCTTCACCACCGGCCGCGTCGCTCGCCGACAACGCATAGACCGTCGCGAGTGCACCGATCGCGACTTCGCGTGCGGCGAGTCCTGGAATCAGCGCGATCACGATCTGCCAATTGAAACCGATCGGTTCGAAGAGCGTCGCGATCGATTTGCCGACACGTCCCGCAAAACTGTATTCGATCGGCACACCCGTCGCTCCCGGGGGTGGTGCGGGGTACGTGGACAAAAACCACAACACGACCATCAACGCCAGAATCACACCACCCACGCGGCCGATGAACGTTTTAGTTCGATCCCAAAGTCCGAGCAAAAGATTAGTCGGGTCGGGCCATTGATAGTCGGGTAATTCGAGCATCAGAAGATGATGCTTGAGGCCGCGCTGCATACGCTTCATCACCCACGCGACGCCTAACGCGCCGAGGACGCCGGCGAAATACAACGCGAACAACACGACGCCCTGCAGATTGAAGCCGAACACGTCGCGTGCTGGGACGAAGGCACCGATCAATAACGCATACACCGGCAAACGCGCCGAACAGGTCATCAACGGCGCGACCATGATGGTCGCGATGCGATCGCGCGGCGTCGGTATTGTGCGCGTCGCCATGATGCCGGGCACGGCGCAGGCAAATGAAGACAACAGCGGAATGAACGCGCGACCCGATAGGCCCACGCTGCCCATGACACGATCAAGCAGATAGGCAGCGCGCGGTAAATATCCGCTGTCTTCGAGCGCGAGGATGAACGCGAACAAGATCAAAATTTGCGGTAGAAATACCAACACCGCACCGGCGCCGGCGAGCACGCCGTCGACCAACAAACTTTGCAACGGCCCCGACGGCATCGCCGTACGCACGGCTTCGCCGAGCGCACCGATCGCGGAGCGGATCCAATCCATCGGCGGCGCCGCCCAACTAAACACAGCCTGGAACACCAAAAATAAAATCGCGCCTAAGACCAACATGCCCCATAACGGGTGCAGCAAAACACGATCGACGCGTGCCACGAACTCGCTACGGCGCGGCTCGCGATAACCGCATTCGCGCAGCACGCGTGCGGCCTCGGCGTGCATTTCTTGCACTTCTTCGGCCGTCGGATCGCGCCATTCGACGACGCGGTCGGTCGTTGGCCGTCGCGCATCGAAATCGACCAATGCGCCTAGCAAAGAATTCGCACCGCCGCGTCGAATGGCGACGGTGTCGACGACCGGCACACCTAGGGCGCGCTCGAGCGCACTACGATCGATTTCGAAGCCGCGTTTGCGTGCGATGTCGCTCATATTGAGTGCGATCACCAGCGGCAGACCGAGTCGTTTCGTTTCGAGCGCGAGCCGCAGCGACAAAGCAAGATGCGTGGTATCCGCGACCAGCACCAAAAGTTCGGGTCGCGGCTCATTGGCGAGACGTCCGAGCGCGACGTCGCGCGTGATCGCTTCGTCGAGCGTGGTGGGCTTCATGCTGTAGGTGCCCGGCAAATCGAGCACGCGCACACGACGACCGTTGGCGATCACGAACGAGCCCTCTTTGCGCTCGACGGTGACACCCGGGTAATTCGCGACTTTTTGTCGACTGCCGGTCAGACGATTGAAGAGTGCGGTCTTGCCGCAATTCGGCAAGCCCACGAGCGCGAGTCGCAAATCGAACGTGGAGGAGGCGTTCACGATCGCACACCGAGCAGCACAACGCGCACTAGTGCGGCCTCGTGCCGACGCAACGCGAAAGTCGAGCCTCCCACGCGCACGGCGAGTGGATCGTCGTCGGGCCACATCGTCGCGAGCACCTCGACTTCGGCATCCGGTACGAAGCCGAGTTCCAGCAGGCGGCGCGCACCCAAGGCATCGTCGGCCTCGCCGATCGAGCGCACGGTCGCCCGCTCCCCGACGCGCAGCGCGGCCAACGTCCCGATCATGTCTTCGCCCGCGGTCATGTCCATACGATCCTTCTAATTGCGAATTATTATCATTTAGCCGGCTTGTAGCAACCGCAGACCGGGCGATTCGGCGTCGGACCCACGCGCCGAGGTCCGATCGCGTCGACGATTCGGCCATGACTTCGACCCGTATCGGCGTACTCGTGCCCGCCGGCAACAGCATCCACGAGCGCGAGTTCGAGGCCCTGCGTGCAGCCGCCGATCGCGACGTCGAATTTACTTTTCGACCGTTCGAATACCCGGCTGCGGGCGTCGCCGATTTTTGCTCGGCCCTGTTCGCGCAGTTCGCGGCACCGCTGCAAGAGTTGCGCAGTCGGGGCGCCGAAATCGTGCTCGTCGGTTGCACCGCAGCCTCGATGCGTTGCGCGACGGTCGCACACGATGCGGCGCTCGCCGAGCTCGCCGGCGTTCCGGTCGTCACCGCTGCGCGCGCGACGCGCGAAGCGTTGACCGCACTCGCGCTCAAAGAAATCGTTATCGCGACGCCCTATGGCGCTGCATCGAATCGCATCGTGCGCGAGTTCATCGAATCGCTCGCGGTGAACGTGGTCGCGATCGAAGGCTTCGGTTACGACGCCGATCCCGCGCTGTGGAAAACCGAGGTGCCTCGCGTCGATGGTAATCGCGGCTGCCAATTCGCACTGGAGATCGAGGCACGCGCCGGCGCGGCGAACATCCAAGGCGCGTATTTCCCCTGCACCGGTATGGCCTCGATCGATGCGATCGCCCGATACGAATCTCGCACCGGTCGCTGCGGCGTGAGTTCCGTGCTCGCCGGCTTTTGGGCAGCGCTCGGCCGGGCCGGGATCGACCTACGTCGCGACGACGCGTTAACGATCGGGCCGCGGTTGTTCGCACAGCCGTTCGTCGCAACCTAATCGCGCCAGGCGGCGCGCGCCCGGAGATTTCATGTCCAACACGCCCCCGAAGCTCGATCTCGAGCACGCTTTGCAACTCGCGCGGTATGCCCTCGAACTCGCACGCCGAGAACAGGTGACCGCCGTCACGGTCGTCGTCACCGACGCGGGCGGCAACATTCGTTGCGCACTCCGCGGCGATGGCGTGGGGCATTTCGGGGTCGACATCGCGCATGCGAAATGCGTGACCGCCGTCGGCTTCGGTCGCTCGTCCGCCAAGACGGCCGCCGTGTTCGCCGACAAGCCGCAATTGCTGCCGAGCTTCGTCAGCCTCACCCAAGGGAAGTTCATGCCCCTAGGCGGTGGCGTGGTGGTCGTCGATGCTAGCGGCGCGATCGTCGGTGCTGCGGCCATGGCCGGCTCGACACCCGAGAACGACGAACGGTTCGTCACGGCCGCGATCAAGTCCATCGGTTTGGACGTGCCCGCTTGAAGTCGTGAGCTCGCCTAACTCAACCCACCCCACCCCAGCCGAGGCAGTCCGCCGCGGCATTCGCGAGTTGCTACCGGCGACCCCGGGCATCTTCGCCTGGGGTCTCGTGACCGGCGTCGCGATGGTCAAGGCGGGTCTCGACACCGGTCACGCGATCGTTCTCAGCTTGCTCGCCTACGCCGGCAGCGCCCAACTCGCCGCCCTACCCTTGATCGCGGCGGTGGCGCCGGTGTGGTTGGTGTTCGTCACCGCGGTCGTCGTGAACCTGCGCTTCGTCGTCTACAGCGCCGCGGTCCGCGCCGGGTTCGCGCACCTGCATTGGCATCGTCGGATGTGGCTGGGGTACGTCGTCGGCGACATCATGTTCGTGCGCTTCTCGGCGCTGCGGCAGAACGAACCCGACTATCCGCACCCGGTCTCGTACTACCTCGGCGGCGCGGTCGCCAACTGGATCATTTGGCAGATCGCCTCGATTCTCGGCATCGTGGCCGCGGCCGTGATCCCCGATTCATGGGGGCTCGAGCTAGCCGGTACGCTCGCGCTGGTCGCTTTACTGGCGCCACTCTGCGTCCGCTTCCCGACGTTTGCCGGTGTGGCCGTGGCCTCGATTGTTGCAATATTAGGCCATTCATTACCGCTAAAACTCGGACTGTTGCTCGGAATGATCAGTGGTATGGTCGTCGCGCTGCTGCTCGAGCGCCGACCAGAGGCCTCGCGATGAGCGAGCTGTATCTCTGGTCGGTGATTCTGGCGATCAGTTTCGCGACTTTATTGACCCGTTCGTTGCTGCACGTGCTCGGCGAACGCGTGCAGTTACCGGCGCTCGTCGAGGCCTCGTTGCGCTTCGCGCCCGCGTGCGCGATGGCGGCGATCGTCGCCTCCGACCTCGCCTACAGCCACGACGTGCTCGAGTTCAATCTTGCCAATGCGCGCCTGCTCGCCGGACTCGGTGCCGCGCTGATCCAACTCACCACCCGCAGCATGGCAGCCACCATCGGTGGCGGCATGGCGCTTTACTGGATCCTCCGCTGGGTGTCTTAAGACATATGTCTACGAATTGACATCGTGTCAATTCGGCGTGGACAATCGCGCCATGAACCAGCTTGCCGAACGCCGACTCGAGGAGCGCGAGCGGCGCCGCGTCGAGATCCTCGACGCCGCCGAGGCCGTCGCCGCCGAGATCGGCGTCGAGACGATGACCATGGATCAGGTCGCCAAAAAGGCGCGCCTGTCCCGTGCCCTGCTGTACGTCTACTTCCAGGACAAAGCGGCCCTCACCCTCGGCATCTGCGAACGCGCCCTGCAACAACTCGGCGACCGATTCGAGTCCGCGGTCGCCGAGCAAGTTCATGGGCGCGATCAAGTGGTCGCCTGCGGCCGGGCCTACGTGGCCTTCGCGCTCGAGCACCCGGTGCGCTTCGCCACCCTGGCGGGCTTCGAATCGCGCCTGCCCGCCGATCAACCTAACTCAGCCTATAGCGATTGCATGTCCGCCGGCGACCGCTCGCAAAGCGTGTTGGCCCGAGCGATCGCGCGCGGTATCGCCGACGGGTCGATCGACCGGGACGCCGGGGATCCTCTGCTGATCGGCTTCACGCTCTGGGGGCTGATGCACGGCATCATCCAGCTGACCATGGTCAAGCGCGGCGAACTCGAGCGTCGCGGCATCGCCACCGAGGCCCTGATCGAACACGCCTTCGCGCTCGCGACCCGCGCCATCGCCACGCCCATGCGAGACCAGTCATGAGACCGATCGTGTCGAACGGCCTCGCTCGCGCCTCCGCCCTAGTCGCCACCGCGATCGCTGCGGCCCTCGTCACGACCGCCGTGACCGCGCCGCTGCTCGCCGCGCAAACGCTCGGCCCGACGGCGGCCCGCGCCGCGAATCTCGACACCACCGCGCGCCGCCCGGTCGCCGCCGTGATCGACGACTACGTGAAGCTGGGGCTCAGCTCCAACCTCGCCCTGCAATCGGCCGAACTCGAGGTCGAACGCACCGCGGCGGCGCTCGATTCGGCGCGCGCGCGTTTTTTCCCCGAGGCGTCTTTGGTGGCTCGTTACACGCGCGCCGAGGGCGGTCGCGAAATCTCGCTGCCGCTCGCCGCCGCCTTCAATCCCGTCTACCTGACCCTCAACGATTTGTTGAAAGCGAACGGTCAAGCGCCGCGGTTCGGCACCATCCAAGACCCGCAGTTTTCTTTGATCCGCCCCCGCGAACAAGACACGCGCGTGACGCTGCGTCAGCCGCTCTACGCACCCGCCATTCCGGCTGCCGTACGAGCGCAACGCGCCGCGCTCGAAGCGAGTCGCTATGCGCAACTCGCCCTAACGAACCGCCTGCGTCGCGACATCACTGCATCGTATGTCGATTGGTCGCGCGCCGCGCGGGCCGCGGACCTCGTGGTCGCGAGCCGTCTGTTGCTGGCCGAAAATCTTCGGATCACCGAATCGCTCTACGCGAACGGCAAACTCACCCAAGACCAAGTGTTACGCGCCAAAGCCGAATTACTCGCCCTCGACCAGCAAGTCATCGAAGTACAAAACGTGCGTGATCAAGCGCGCAGTTATCTCAATTTTTTGCTCAATCGACCGCTCGACACCACGATCGAGGCCTCGGAAGTCGACACCGAAATCGCGCGTACCAATGCGGATCTCGCCCAACTACGCACAGCCGCAATCACCGCGCGACCCGAATTGGCGCAGGCGGACCGCGCGATCGGTGCCGCCGGCGCGCGCGCCTCGATCGCGCGTGCAGCGCGTATGCCGAGCCTAGCGCTCGCCGTCGATGGCGGCACGCAAGGCGAGCGTTACGAATTCGGTAGCGGGCGAAATTTTTCCACCGTGTCGTTATTGCTGAACTGGACCTTGTTCGACGGTGGCGCACGCAGCGCCGACGAACGCGCTGCGCGCATCAGCGAACGACAAGCACGCACGCAACGCGAACAGCTCGCGCTGCAGATCGAGCTCGAAGTGCAGCAAGCGCTCGATCGACTGCGCACTAGCACTGCCTCGCTCGAGACCGCGGCCGCACGCGCCGCAGCCGCGCAGGCGGCGTTTCGCATCGCGACGCGCAAGCGTGACGAAGGCATGATGTCGCAACTCGAATTCCTCGATGCGCGCACTAGCCTGAGTGCCGCCGAACTCAATCTCAATGCACTCCGCTACGAAGTGCTCGCACGACAAGCGGATCTCGACTACGCCACCGGAGGTCCGCGGCACTGACGCCGCGGGACACGCCATGCATCGATCGATCAGCCACCCGGCACCGAAAAATTTTGCGCTGCACGTTCCGTCACGACGCGCACCACGACGCTCTCTGCGCGCGCTCGTCGCCGGCGTGACGCTCGCCGCGCTAGCCGCTTGCGGTACCAAACCCGACGGGCAAGCCGCCAGCAGCACGCCGGTTCGTGCGGCACTATCGACAACCGGCCCCGCGAGCCCCGTCGTCACCGCCAACGGAGTGATCGCGAGCAACGACGAAATGCGTTTGTCGTTCAAGACCGGCGGCATCCTGCGGCGCATCGCCGTGCACGAGGGTGAGCGCGTGCGCAAAGGTCAGTTGCTCGCCGAACTCGACCTCACCGAAATCGCCGCGCAACACGCCCAGTCCAAAGAAATCGCTGCGAAGGCGGAGCGCGACCTCGAGCGCGGCGAACGCTTGCGCAAAGACGAAGTCATCAGCCTCGAGCAATTGCAAAATTTGCGCACCCAGGCTGGTGTCGCGCGCGCCGCGCGCGATGCCGCCGGGTTCAACCTCGCGCGCTCCTCGATCGTCGCCCCGATCGACGGTGTCGTACTACGCAAGCTCGTCGAAGAAAGCGAACTCGTGCCACCGGGTCAGCCGGTCGTCGTTCTCGGCGGTACGTCACGCGGGCAAATCGTCCGCGTCGGGCTAGCCGATCGTGAAGTCGTGCAAATCGCGGTCGGCGATCCCGTAGCCGCGCATCTCGATGCCTGGCCCGATCGCGATTTCACCGGCACCGTCAATGAAATTGCCGGGGCGGCGGACCCGCGCACCGGTTTGTTCCCAGTCGAGATTCGGCTCGATGCCGCGACAGTTCCCCTGTCGAGCGGCATGGTGGCGAAAGTTTCGATCGTGCCGAAAGCGGCGACCCGTAGCACGCTCACTTACGCACCGATCGCAGCCGTCGTAGAGGGTACGCGCGACAGCGCCGCAGTGTTCGTCGTCGACGGCGAGGTTGCCCGCAAGCGATCGGTCAAAGTCGCGTTCATCAGCGATCTCGGTGTGGCGATCGCAAACGGACTCAAGCCCGGTGAGCGCATCGTCACCGAAGGCGCGCTCTATCTCGTCGATGGCGAACGCATCCGCGTGCTGCAATAACTTCGGCGCGCCTCCATGACATTGCTCGAATTTCCGATCCGTCGCTACCAGTTCACGCTGGTCGCATTTCTTTGCTTGGTCGCGATCGGTATCTTCGCGTTCGTAAACGTGCCACGCGAAGAAGACCCGTCTTTCAAGATCTCGGGGATGAACATCACCGCGATCATGCCGGGCGCGGACCCGAAGGAACTCGAGCAACTCGTCTCCAAACCGCTCGAAGATCGACTCGCCGAACTCGACGACGTCAAAAAAATAGAAACCGTTGCGGCCGACAGTGTCGCGTTCACGGTAGTCGAGTTCTACGCCTACACAGATCCCGACCGTAAATACGACGAAGTGGTGCGCGAAGTGAACGCACTGCGCCCAACGCTACCAGCCGAGCTGCGTGAACTCAGCATTCGCCGCTTCAGCCCGGGACTCGTCAATATCGTGCAATACGCACTCGTGTCCGAGGACGCTCCGTATCGCGAACTCGAAGATCACGCTCGCAGCCTCAAGGACGTCCTGAAGTCGATTCCCGGGATTCGTACCTCCGAAACCTGGGCGTATCCACCGCGCGAATTACGGGTCGAAGTGGACCTGCAGCGTCTCGCGGAACTCAAGTTGCCGATCGGCCGTGTCCTGCAAGCGCTCGAGAGCGAGAACGCCAACATTCCCGCCGGTGTCGTCGACATCGGCCCGCGCAGCTTCAGCGTCAAAACCACGGGCGCATTCGCGAACCTCGATCAGGTGCGCGACACCGTGGTGAACGCCGCCGATGGCCGAACGCTACGCATCCGCGATATCGCCAAAGTCAGCTGGAACGAAGGTCAGTGGGGCCACATCGGTCGCTACGACGGCAAGCGCGCCGTGTTCGTCACCGCGAACATGAAAGAGGGTTACAACATTCTGCAAGTGCGCAAAGCAATCGGTGCCGCCGTCGATCGCTATGCGTTGTCGCTGCCGAAGCGAGTTGCGTTGGATCTCGGTTTCGATCAATCGAGTAACGTCAAAAATCGCCTCGATCGACTCTATTTCGACTTTGCACTCGCGATCGCGCTGGTGCTCATCACGCTGCTACCGCTCGGACTCAGTGCTGCGACCATCGTGATGATCTCGATCCCGCTGTCGCTCGCGATCGGCATTACCGCACTTTATTTTCTCGGTTACTCGCTCAATCAGCTTTCGATCGCCGGTTTCGTCGTCGCGCTCGGACTACTGGTCGACGATTCGATCGTCGTCGTCGAAAACATCTCGCGCCATCTACGTATGGGCTACGAGCGAACCAGTGCGGCGCTGGCCGGCACCAAGCAAATCTTCATCGCCATTCTCGGCTGCACGGCGACATTGGTGTTCGCGTTCTTGCCGTTGATGGCGCTGCCCGGCACTGCCGGGAAATTCATTCGCGTACTGCCGACGACCGTCGTATCGACCATTCTCGGCTCGTTGATCGTCGCGCTGCTCATCATTCCTTTTCTCGCGAGCCGCATGCTGCCGAAAGAAGGCGCCGAGCACAGCAGCGCTCTGCTGACGCGCATCATGGATGCGATCCACCGCTACTATCGCCCCGCTTTGCACTGGTGTCTCGAGCGCCCGCGAACCACCGTATTCACGACCATCGGCGGCTCGATCCTGCTCACCGCGCTACTCGTGCCCGTCGTCGGCTCGAGCTTTTTTCCTAAAGCCGACGCGCCTCAGTTCTTGGTCATGATCGACACACCGACCGGCACGAGCCTTGCGGAAACCGATCGTGCACTGCGTTTCGTCGAAGACGAACTACACAAGATGCCGGAGGTCGCGTCAGTCTATGCGAACCTCGGTCGCGGCAATCCGCAGATGTATTACAACCACATCCAGCATTCCGAATCCGCCGCGTATGCCGAAGTGTTCGTGATTTTGAAGTCTTACGACACGCGTGCAACTCCGCGCTTACTAGACGCTTTACGCGACCGTCTCGACACATACCCGGGCGCTCGGATCAGCGTCAAAGAATTTGTCAACGGTCCGCCGGTCAGTGCGCCCATCGCGGTGCGCGTCGTCGGACCGGACCTCGCCGTACTCGATTCGCTCGCGCGCGAGGTCGAAACGTTGATCGGTAAGACGCCCGGTACGCGCGACGTCCGTAACCCGCTGAAATTCCCGCGTACCAATCTCCGGTTTGTGGTCGACACCCAGAAGGCAGCATTACTCGGCGTTCCCGCCGTGGAAGTCGATCGCGCAGCGCGTCTGGCGATTTCCGGAATATCAGCGGGAACTTTCAAAGATTCGAACGGCGAGCAATATCCCATCGTCGTGCGGCCGCCGCTCGACGGCCGCCCGGACCTGCCGAGCCTCGAGCGTGCTCGAGTGACCAACGCGCTCGGCGAATCAATCCCCCTCTCGCAGCTCGGTCGTTTGAGCTTCGACGCCGCGCCGGTGCTGATCTCCCGGTTCGATCGCGAGCGCTCCGTCACGGTCAACGCCCAAGTGCAGCGCGGCGAGAACACGGGCAAAGTTACCGCAGCGGTCGTCAAACGTTTGAACGCCATGCAATGGCCGCGTGGCTATCGTTACGTGCTCGGCGGCGACGCCGAGGCGGGTGCAGAAGCGTTCGGCGGCGTCGGCACCGCGGCGATCGTCGCGATTTTCGGCATCTTCGCGATTCTCGTCCTCGAATTCGGCAGCTTCCGCTCCACGTTGATCGTGCTGACCGTCGTCCCGCTCGGGATCTTCGGCGGAATGTTGATGTTGCTGCTGACGCGAAACGACATTTCGTTCACCGCCAGCATCGGCTTCATCGCCTTGATCGGTATCGAGATCAAAAATTCGATCTTGCTCGTCGACTTCACCAATCAGTTACGTGAGGAAGGCGTGCCGCTCGACGAGGCGATCGAGCAAGCTGGCGAGATTCGCTTCTTACCGATTTTGTTGACCTCGGCTACGGCGATCGGCGGTTTGTTTCCGCTCGCTGTGCAAGGCATCGGCCTCTATTCGCCGATGGCGTGGGTGATCATCGGTGGGCTCGTCACCTCGACGCTGCTTGCGCGGCTCGTGACGCCCGTGGTTTATAAACTCATCCCGCCGTCGGGTCATGAGCCTAAGAAAAAGCTCGAGGCTAATAACGAAGCGCCCGGCGTGTTGTTGTAATCGTCACTCGGCGGTTTCCAGCTCCCAGGGCAGTAGCGGCGCATCGCGGCGAATCCAAAATCCGCCGCCGACCTGCCGAAAATGGCGCGCGAGACGCCGACGATACCAGGTCGCGCTGCGCATCCAGACGTTGCGGTCAGTGCGACGACGGTCGGCGTTCTCGGCCCAATCGCGTAGCGTCAAGGCGCTGAAATACAGCACGCCGCGACAAAGTTTCGCGAGATTAGCGAGTGCTGCGCTCGCACTACGATCGTCCAAATATTGCAGTACGTCGTAACAAATCACGAGATCGAAGGGCCGCGCACGGAAGTCCGTCAAGCTGCCCTGCGTCCAACCATAACGCCGGCAAAGATATTCGCTGAACTCGAGCCCGACATAACTCGCGCGCGGTAACGCGCGCATCAAAGGGTCGCGCAGCAAGCCGAGCCCACAGCCGGCGTCGAGCACGGTGCCCACCGGCAATCCGACGTGTCGCGTGTAAGCGGCAATGTACTCGGCACGCGCCGTCATTTCGGCGCGCGAAGTCACGCTCGTACGGCCGTCACGATAATGTCGGCGGTAGTACTCGCGATCGAAATGCGATGCCGCGAACGGCGCACGCCGTCCGCGGTTTGCTTTGGCTCGAGTCAAACGATGCCAGCGAGCTTCTTTGCGATCGCCGCAACGGCTTCCGGATCGGCTTTCGAAACTTCCGGATACTCGGTGAACCGCTCGGGAATTTTGATCGTCGCGTCGATGCCCATTTGGTCGGACCGGAACGCACCGAACTGCGCCGATTTTTCGCAGGACGGATCGAGAATCATCGGGATACCATCCGGCTGCACGATCGAATCTTTAGCCGGCTGCCAACGCGTCATCATCGCCCATTCGACTTGCTTCAAATCATAGGGATCGACGTCGGGTCCGACCACGATCACGAGTTTCGCCGTACGTCCCCAGCGGCCAGCCGAGCCCCATACCGCGTGAATGACGTACTTGCCGAAATTGGGATGCGGCTTACGCCAGCCGTCCACGGACAACTGCACCACGTAGCACATGTTCGGCGTGACGGCGACGTCGTGAACTTCGGGAATTTTCTTGCGCAAATCCGACAACACCTCGCCCTCGACTGGCAGCAGCGCGATGTAGTTGTGGTCGAACGGCGGCACCATTTCCATGGTGGCGTGCCAAATCGGTTTTTTGCGATGCGTGATGCACTTGATACGCACGATCGGAAACACTTGCACACGATCGTAATAACCGACCGGGTTCGAGTGCCAACCGATCGCTTCGAGCTCGTCGGTGTACACCTCTCCCTCGAGCACCCATTCGGCTGTAGCGGGCACTTCTAGATCGACGGTTTCGCAGCGCACCATCTCGACGGGCTCACCGCGCAGACCACCGGCGAATGCGGCTTCGTCGACGTTGAAAGGAACGCCGGTCGCTGATGCGAGATGCAATGCGGGTTCGCACACACCAGCGAGCGCGACTTCGAGACGTTTACCCATCTGCGATGCTTTGAATGTGTGGCGACCGATGTCGGAGAACGGCGGATTCCACCAATAAAAAGCCGCAAGATCGGTCTTGGCGCGCTCTGGCTTATACGAGCCGCCTTGTGGGTGCGTCGCTTCCAAAAATTGCGTAAATCGATACCAACCACAATTGCGCCCACCCGTCTCCGGATCTTTCGAGAACGTCATCGCGTTGGTGATGTAAGCCGGACCTTCCTTGCCGAACCAGACATGCGGCAATTGTTTATCGAGCGACACATCGTCACCTTTGATGATGACTTCTTTGCAGGGCGCTTTCGATTTGTCGACGATCTTCGGTGCATGCCATCGAGCCGGATCGGCGAGCACCTCGGAATGATGCAACTTGGCCTCGCGCCAATCGCGAAAGCCGATCGTCATCGCAGTGCGCTCGCGCGTGCCGAAAGGATTAAACAAAATCGGCACGTCTTTAGTGTTGATGCCGTTGACGTTGTTGAGCATCAACGCCGGGCCGTCTTTCGCGCAGACGTAGTTCATCAGCGCCTGCAATTCGTTGCTGTCGCGACGACCGTCGAACGGTACGTCCAAGTGCTTGAGTTGCCCGTCTTTCTCAAGCAGGTCGAGAAATTCACGCATGTCCTTGAACGCCATGGTCGAGCCCCCGCAGTTGAACGTTCGCGAAGACTACCGCGCGAGCGCCCCCGCGGGCCAGCATTGCTACCCCTTCGCATAGGCGGCTGACCTATCCTCGGACGCAGGCCGCAGCGAGTCGCAACGCTACCTCACGAGAGGGCATCATCACGAGACAAAACGGGAGATTCGAATGTCAGGACAGCAAACCGCCGACCGTAAAGTTGCCATCGTCACCGGCTCGGCCACCGGCGTCGGCGCTGCGGCGGCCATCATGCTCGCCGAGCGCGGTTGTAACGTCGTCGTCAATTACACCCGCAGCAAGGTCGAGGCCGAAGAAACGGCTGCGACGTGTCGCGCCAAAGGTGCTGACGTCATCGTCTATCAAGGCGACGTTGCCGAGGATGCGAGCTGTCGCGGGATGGCGGACGCGGCGATCGAGCGCTGGGGTCGCATCGACTACCTCATCAACAACGCGGCGAAAACCAAGTTCAATCCGTATGAAAATCTCGACGGCCTGAATGCCGAAGATTTCCTGGGGATATATAAAGTTAACGTCGTCGGCGCGTATCAGATGGTGCGCGCCGTCGCGCCGCAGATGAAACGACAGGGACGCGGCGCGATCGTCAATAATTCTTCGATCGGTGGCGTGACCGGAATCGCCTCGTCGATGGCATACGCGGCGAGCAAAGCCGCGCTCAACATGATGACCCAAAGCTTATCTTTGGTTCTCGGTCCCGAGGTTCGCATCAACGCTATCGCGCCCGGCGCGATTCAAACCCGTTGGTTGCAAGGCGGCATGACGCCGCAGCAATACCAAGACTTCCTCGTCAATGCAGCGGCGATGGTGCCATTGCAAGTCGTGCCTACCGCGGAGCAGATCGCCGAGGCCCTGGTGTGGTTTTTGGAGGGCGCTAGCGTCGTCACCGGTGAAGTGTTGATGGTCGATGCCGGCTTGCACTGCGGTCGCCTGCCACCGAGTTCGAGCAGCAAAGCGACTTGGGATAAGAAGTGACGCTGCGCCGACGCGACGTGCTGCGCGGCGCGCTCGCAATCGGCGCGGGCTCCATCGCGACTCGTGCACAGCGGGTGTGGGCCGCTAAAGTCGTACCGTTCGCGCCGGGTGATATTTTTGCCACGTGCACGCTCCTCGACGACCCTAACGACGACCATCGTGGCCGCGGTCGCATCATTCACTACGACACGAACCTCGCGATCAAAAATACGTTGTGGCTCGACGACACCACACATCTGTTACAAGGCCCGCGCTTTTCACCGCAGCAAGTGTTATTCGCTTTCGACGCGTTTGCGTACAAGGTCGTGCGCTTCGCGGTCGACGGTTCGCGTCTACCGAATCTCGTCGAAGCGCCGGCGCGTGCGTTCGGCAGTGTCGCGTTCGCCGCCGACGGGCGTTTCTTCTTGGGCGAGACCTTGGTCGGTACCGGTTCGCGCCTGCCGCTTAAGACGACGCTGCCGACCATGCCGGGCAGCGCTCGACTCGGCGACGGTCACGTCTTCGAGTTCGATTCGAACGGCAAATCGAAACGTGAGCATGCGACACCCACGCACGGTGGCATGGCGGGGTTTCAAGGCGTCTCGTCACTCGCGCTCGCGCCGGACGGTCGAACGCTCGTTTACGTTTCCGAGACCGGACCGAAAATCTTTGCGTGGGACGTGGCGACCGGCACGTCGTTGCCGGATATCGCGAACTTTCCCGATTCGTCACGGAAGTTTTACTTCGACGTCAGATTCGACGAAGTAGGCACGCTATACGCCTTGGCCGGTAGCGCGCTCGAAATTTACGATCTTCGGAGTCGCGCATTGCGTCGCAGCATCGCGCTGCCGGGCTTCGGCTGGGCAAGCATGAGCACGCCGCGAAGCGGCAATATTTTGCTCGCCAATTTTTTCAGCGGGGAAATTGCCAAACTAGATCTTGCGACCGGCGCCGTACTGCAAAAAGCTCAAACGAACGCGCCGAAAGCGCTGTCAGGTATCGCGCAACTATCCTAAGCCGCCGGCTTCGGCTTGCACTCAGACATATAAGTGCCCCACGTCGAGTCGTTGGGCGCACCCCACTCCGAAGCCTTCGGCGCAGCGAAGAACGCCGGATGATGTTGCTCGGCGCGCGCGCGCAATGCGGCCGGCAGTTCAGCGGTCGAATACAACTTCTTCATGTCGCAGCGATAAAGAATGTTACCGGGCGCTTGGCCCATCAACATCCACGGCAGCCACGGCCCGACGCGCGTCCAAGTGCCGGTGTAATGCGTGGTCGTTTTCGAGTCGTCCTCGACGTCGGCGAGTTTTGCCGTACGTTGGAAAATTTCGCTGATACGGCAAAAGTCGCCGGGTGATTCGCGCGGCCAAACGGCCGGCTTCATCGGCGATGGGTACGACGTATGGACTTCGAAAGTCTGGAACACATCCTCGCCCACCACGCGCCACGGCGGCATGAACGGAAATTCTTTGGTGGTGCCCTCGAAATCCATCTTCATAATCGGCGCAAGTTCGGCGGCGACGTACAGATTGTGGATCGGGTGTACCTCACACTCCGCACCGTTGAGCGGGTTTTTCCATACGTCGAGGAATTCACCGGTGAACGGATTGCTGTAGTACGCGAGCTCGCGATTCAAGATTCGATATTTACCGCCTTCGACCGGGATACAGCGCAGCACGCCGAATCCTTCGATACCGCACAGCATTTGCGGCGACTTCGCCGTATCGCCGACGTAGCCGAACACGTGTCCGCCGAACCAGCTCAAAACTTCTTTTTCCGGATCTAGATCACCGAGCAATTTGACGAACGCGCGCAAGTTTTGCGCCGGATCACGGAAATCGACCTTCGACATACGACCCCTCAGCGCCGCAATGGAATGCGGCGTAATTCTTTGAAAACGTCCTCGAGAAACCGGCTGCGCTCCGCCTTGAGCGCCGCAGTCTGTGCCTCGGATGGCCGAAACTCTTCGATGTCGCGGCGCGCGACGATACCGCGCGCCTCCAGCAATTGTTCGAGCGTGATCCGCCGCTCGCGCTCGACCCAAACTTGCGCGGCGAGTTCGACGACCATGCGCACCGTCGCATCAAGCACCGGATCGGCGAGATAGGTCGGGTGATCGCCTGCGATCGGCGTCCCACCCTCCGGCGTCTGCCGCGCATCGAGCTCAGTCACGCGTCGCGAACCAATGCGTCATATAACCCGCGCCACCCGATCGTTGATCGAGTGGCGTCGCGGCCACTGAGAAACCGTTCGCTGCGAGAATTTCTTCGAAGCGACAGTCGCAAAAATCTTGCGAGTAGGGTTCGCCGTTGTGACGCGCGTCGAACCATCGGTGATAGCGTTGAAACGGCGTTTTATCCGCAGTCGGCGTGAAATCGAATACCGCAAACAGTCCGCCCGGTCGCGTCACGCGCGCTGCTTCGCGGACCGTTTCGTGAATGATCCGTAGCGGTAGCTCGTGAAAGACGATGAAGGCGAACGTCACGTCGAAGTGCGCATCTGGGTAACCAGTTTGCTCGATCAGCGCCTGTCGAAAAGTGACATCCTCACCGAGCATCGCCGCGCGACGATGTGCGACCCGCAACATCGGCGCGGAATAATCGATACCGATCACCTCGGCTTTGGGATAGCGGCGCTTGAACGCGGTCGCGCTTTGTCCGACCGAGCAGGCCATATCGAGCACGCGCGCGACTTCGCCATCGGCAGGCCTCGGCACCATCGACACCAGCTTGCCGTGCAGTTCGTCGCGATCGTTGCCGCCGCGAAAAAATACTTTAGTGCCGTAGTGATATAAGAACCCGGAAAGCTCGTCTTTGAAGTAGCCGCCGGGCTGGAGATGAAAATGTACGTTGACGTAAGGCGGATAGACGAACGACGGATCGAGCTGCAGCCGACCCGGGCCGCGCATATCCCACGCTTCTAGCTCCGCACGCAGTACCGTTCGCTGCTCGTCGAACGAGCGTTGCAGTGCGTGCCACTTCATCTCTTGCTGCGTCCGGGCGAGGCGGTCGCGTAATTGCCCGAGCGGTTGCTCGTGCACGAAACGACAAATATCGTCGAGCTCGCGCACACCGGCCGCTTGTAGCGCTGCATCGAGACGCGATTCGAAATTTGCGCCCGTGCCGAGTAAGTATTCTCGAAACCCTTCGACGAAATCTAAATACGCTACGTCACTACGCGTAGCGGGCGTCGGCATCAAATTCATACGGCTTGCGTCACGGGGTTATACGAAAACAAACCGAGGCCCTCGTCGGCGGAACGCCCCTTGCTGCGCTCTTTGTACGAGTCGGTGTCCGGGTCGTGGAAAGTCTTGCCGGCTTGCCGCGATTGCAGCACCACGAAGGCCGCACGCTCCATTCGCGCACGCTCGTAGCGCTCGAGTGCGTCATCGTGACGCGTACTCGCGGCGAGCGCACGCGCTAGTACGAGGCCATCCTCGATGGCGAGCACGGCACCGTGTCCTAAAAATGGCAGCACCGGATGTGCGGCGTCGCCGAGCAGCGTGATCCGATCGCGCGTCCAACTGCTGAGCGGCTCACGATCGAATAGACCCCATTTGAATAATTGGTTCGGCGGCACGAGTTCCATGAAACGACGCACCCATGACGTCCAGCCCTCGAATTCGTCGAGCAATTCTTTTACGGTGGATCGAATCGACCAGCCCTCTTCCGTCCAATCCGCACGTTCGGCGAAGGCGACGAAATTCAACAATTCGCCGTTGCGTACCGGATAACGATTGACGAGATGTCCGGGTCCCAAAAATACGCCCGATGGTGGCTGCAGAATTTCTTGCGGCACGAGATGCATGGGAACGAGCCCGCGCCAGGCGATGTAGCCGGTATATTGCGGTTCAAGCGCACCGAAGAGGTGATGTCGGACCATCGAGCGTGAACCGTCGGCGCCGACGAGCACGTCGAACGTGTGCGTCGTGCCCGAAGCGAGTTTGAGCGTCGCACTCGCGGCATCCTGCGTGATTCCGACGCAACGCGCATCGACCGTAATGGCGTCCGGATCGTTTGCGCGTACCGCGCGCGCCAAGGCGTCGTGCAGATCGGCGCGATGGATCAAGTAATAGCGTTCGCCGTATTTATCGAACAGCGCTTGCCCGCGATTGACCCACATCAGCGGTCGGCCGTCGCGCCAATGACGGACACACTGATCTTCGGGCTTGTAGGCCTTCGCCTCGAGCGTATCGTGCAATCCGAGATCGTTGAGCGCGTGCGCGGCAGTCGGACTCAAAGAAATTCCGGCACCGACTTCTGCCAGTTGCGGTGCTTGCTCGAAGATTCGTACCCGCAGTCCCGCCCGCTGCATCGCGAGCGCTGCCGCAAGACCGCCGATTCCGGCGCCGATGATGCCTACGTGAGGTTTCGTCATTCGGGGTATTCAGCATCCATTCGCCGCGCAATCCCACGACCCGAACCCGTTGCGTCCATCCGTCGGACAATCTCGATCGCACAGCGGTAGAATGCGCGCCCCACCATGACACGTCGCAACCCCAAAGTCGGTTTCGTGAGCCTCGGCTGCCCGAAGGCACTGGTCGATTCCGAGCGGATCCTCACGCAATTGCGCGCCGAGGGCTATGTCGTCGCACCCGATTACGACAGCGCCGATGTGGTAGTGGTCAACACCTGTGGCTTCATCGATTCGGCGATCGACGAGTCATTGGACGCCATCGGCGAGGCGATCGAGCAGAACGGCCGGGTGATCGTAACCGGTTGTTTGGGCGCCAATCCGCAGCGGATCCTCGAGCGTCACCCGAAAGTTTTGAAGGTGACGGGTCCGCATGCTTACGATGCCGTGCTTTCGGCCGTGCACGAACATCTGCCACCGAAGCACGATCCGTTCCTCGATCTCGTACCCGCACAAGGCGTGCGTCTGACGCCTAGGCATTACGCGTATTTGAAGATTAGCGAAGGCTGTAACAACAAGTGCAGCTTCTGCATCATTCCGGATCTGCGGGGGAAGCTGGCGAGCCGGTCGATCGATTCCGTGCTCGTCGAGGCTGAAAAGCTCGTGCGGGCGGGCGTTCGTGAACTGCTGGTGATCTCGCAAGACACCAGTGCGTACGGCGCCGACGTCAAATACCGTAAAGCTGCGTGGCGCGGCGACGATTATGAGACCCGTTTCTTAGATCTGGCGCGTGGTCTCGGATCGCTCGGTGTGTGGGTGCGGATGCACTATGTCTATCCGTACCCGCACGTCGACGAAGTGATCGAGCTGATGGCCGAGGGCAAAGTTTTGCCCTATCTCGACATTCCCTTCCAGCACGGTAGCGCGACCGTGCTCAAGCGCATGAAGCGTCCGGCGCACGCCGAGAATACTTTGGCGCGCATCACCCGCTGGCGCGAGATCTGCCCCGATCTCACTTTGCGTAGCACGTTCATCGTCGGCTTCCCGGGCGAGACCGAGAGCGAGTTTCGCGAGTTACTGGATTGGCTTGAAGTCGCGCAACTCGATCGTGTCGGTGCCTTCAAATATTCGCCGGTGGAAGGTGCTCGGGCAAACGAAGCTGGTGTACACATCGCTCCCGAAGTGCAGGAAGAAAGGCTTTCGCGATTCATGGAGCGTGCACAGCAAATCAGTGCCGCGCGACTCGCGCAGCGCGTCGGCCGCACCGAAACCGTGTTGGTCGACGCGGTCGAAGGTAACGTCGCTATCGCTCGCTCGCGCGGCGACGCACCGGAAATCGACGGTATCGTACGCATCACCCGCGGCGGCAAACTGCCCGTCGGCGAATTCGCTCAGGTCAAAATCACGGGCGCGGACGCCTACGACCTTAAGGCAGTTCCCAACGCCAACTGAGCTAGCGGCTCGACCTGTGCCGCGTATTTCTTTGCTTCGGGGCTGACGGCGGTGCCGCGCTCGACTCGACCACGGATCCCGTGGCAAATCGCGGCGAGTCTGAACATACAAAAGACCAAGTAATATTCTAGATCGGGGACGTGATCGATACCGCGATGTGCGCAGTACGCAGCAACGTATTCAGCCTCGCGCGGCAAACCCTGCGCGACGAGATCGATGCCCGCTAAGCCGCGCACTCCACCGGATGCAATTCGATAAGCCATCAAGTGATACGCAAAGTCGGCTATGGGATTACCGATCGTCGACAATTCCCAATCGAGAATTCCGAGTAGTCGCGTCGACGCATGGTCGAAGATCAAGTTATCGATTCGGTAGTCGCCATGCACGATGGCAGCAGCAGGCTCACCGACTGGCGCTTTCTTAGGCAGCCAGTCGATCAGCTTTTCCATGTCTGCGACTCGGCCGGCCTCTGCCGAGTCATTCGCATACTGTTTAGACCAACGCGATACCTGGCGAGCGACATAGCCCTCGGGTCTCCCGAAGTCGGTAAGTCCGATGGCCACATAATCGACGGCGTGCAATGCGGCGAGTCCCGCAATCATCGCGTCGTACAGCGGTCGACGTCGTGCGAGCGGCAATTCCGGCAGGGCAGGATCCCAAAGAATTCGACCGTCTAGGTGTTGCATGACGAAAAACGCTGTGCCGATCACGGTCGGGTCCTCGCACGACACCACCGGACGTGGCACCGGCACCTCGGTGTGCGTCGCCAGAGCATGCATCACGCGGTATTCCCGTTCGACCGCATGGGCCGACGGAATCAGCACACCCGGTGGTTTACGCCGCAGCACGAAGTCGCCGGCCGGCGTGTCGAGGCGATAAGTCGGGTTGGATTGGCCGCCTGGAAATTGCCGAACCCGTATCGGACCGACAAAGTTCGGCACCACGACCCGTAGATATTCGGTCAACGCCTCGACGTCGAACTCGAACCCCGGTCGAAATTCGTGGGTACTCGTCACGTCGGAAATATACCCGGCGCCACTCGTGCTCGCTCCACCACATACCGACAGGTATCGCATTCCGCGCCCGACCCAGGCACCGTGTCGCCGCGGAAGCATTCGACCGCGCGCGTGATGCACTCGTCGACCCACGTGGTGTCACCGTCGTAGCCGATCACCGTCGTCTCGAATTTCATACGCCCTTCGAGCGAGTCGTAGAACCCGCCCTGCTTAACGCCGTTGACGTATAAAAAGTATCCGCGCGGACTCACATCGAAGCCTGCCTGACGAAACAGCCATTGGTAGATCTCCATCTGCCGTTTGTAGCCTGCGCCGAACCCGCTTTCGAGATCCGGAGTGCCATCCTTCGCAGTCGATTTGTAGTCGACGATGTGTAGTTGCCAGGTCTCTTGGTGCTGCCACAGGTCGTCGACCGCGCCGGAAATCGTCGCCTGCGTCCCCGCATGCACCACTCGCATGCCTTTGAAGTTGCTACGCCAAAGATCGATGTCGGGATGCACGAAGGCGCGTACGTTCAGCCTCTCGCGCTGCCAAATCGGATGCGTCTCACCGGTCGCTCGAACCACATCGAATTCGTTTTTTAGGAGCTGGTCGGTTGCGAGCGCGAGGGTCAACGGGATGCGCTTCAAACCCTTCAGCTGCAGCCGGCGATGCAAATAGAAGCAACGCGGACATTGAACGAATTCGTCTAGCGCAGAGCGAGACAGCTCAGGATTTTCTAGCGAGATGGTCTTGCGGCGTCCCATCGCGCAAATGATAGCCCAAGATCTAATTCCAATGAGTATCCCGGGTATCGCGACGATCGAGTACGTCGTGCAAAGATGACCTTCGTAAGGTTGAGTCGTACATGACATCGCCTGTCGAGTCGGCTAATAATCGGCTCCATGACCCGCATCCCGACCCACAAAGAGCTGAAAGCGCGGCAGCGCGCCGAACGCGAGACACACTCCGACAGTGTCGTGCTACGCGTCCACCGGTCGTTGAGTTGGCTAGAACGCGCCGAGCGCGAAAAAACCGACCCCGACGCACGTTTTATTTTTCTTTGGATCGCTTTCAACGCGGCTTACGCGATCGACAGTCGTGGCGCGGCGCTCACGGAGTCGCGTACTTTCCAGACGTTTCTCAGAACCTTGTTGAAGCTCGACACGCGCGAGCGAATTAAACATCTCATCTGGGAGACATTCTCCGGCAGCATCCGCGTGCTGCTCGAGAACCCCTATGTCTTCCCTGACTTTTGGCGCCACCATAACGGCGAACTTACCGCCAATGAGTGGCAGGCGAATTTTCGACGGGCACGCAATCTCGCACTCGTCGGCCTGCGCGAAGATAATCGCTTGCTCATTTTGAGCGTCGTGATGACCCGGCTGTATACGCTACGTAACCAGCTAATACACGGCGGTGCGACGTGGGACAGCCAACTCAACCGCGACCAAGTGCGCGACTGCTCCAACCTGCTCGGCAAATTGGTGCCCGTAATCATCGAGATCATGCTCGATCATCCTGACCACGATTGGGGTCCGGCGATCTATCCCGCGGTCACTGCGCCCGTGCGTCCGGCACGGAATCCTCGGATTCCGGCGGTACGGTCGTGAGAACCGGGGTTGCTGCGAGGTCGGCCGGTGCGAGTTGCTCGGCTTTGTTAAGGCGATTTTCGATCTTGCGCGATGAGGTCGCCGCAGAGTCGAGCGAGTCTTGTACTTTTGCCAATTGATCTTTGGCCTTTTCTAGCAAACCACCGAATTTTCCGAAGTCTGCTTTCACGGCGCGCAACACCTGCCAAACCTCGCTTGAGCGCTTTTGGATCGCAAGCGACTTAAAGCCCATCTGCAGACTCGTGAGTAATGCGGTGAGAGTCGTCGGACCAGCGATCGTGACTCGATATTTTTGTTGAATTCGATCGACGAGACCTGCGTTACGCAGCACCTCCGCGTAAAGACTTTCGACCGGCAAAAAGAGAATTCCGAAGTCGACCGAATATGGCGGATGAATATATTTTTGTTGGATATCCCGCGCACAACCTTCGATGCGATCGGCGAGTGCCTTTGCGGCTGCCTCGGCAAGGTCCGGCTGACCATGCTCTTGGGCCTGAATGAGACGCTCGTAGTCTTCTTTCGGGAACTTGGCGTCGATCGGCAACCAGACGTGGCCTTGTTCTTCGTCGCGGCCCGGCAGTTTGATGGCGAACTCCACGACCTCGGGGCTACGCGGTCGAATCTTGACGTTCTGCTCGTACTGCTCCGGCGTCAGCATATCTTCGAGCAGCGCGCCGAGCTGAAATTCACCCCAGGTGCCGCGTGACTTGACGTTGGTCAAGACTTTTTTCAGATCGCCGACGCCCTGCGCCAGCGTCTGCATTTCACCTAAATCTTTATGAACGCGTTCGAGATTTTCACTCACACGCTGGAACGACTCACCCAAGCGTTTTTCGAGTGTCTCATGTAATTTTTCGTCGACCGTGCGACGTATTTCTTCGAGTCGTTGATCGACTGAAACGCGAAAGCGATCTTGAGCGGTGGTTTGGTGGCCGATCACCGTTTGCGTTTGTTGTGCGACGAAGTTGTTATGGTCATTGAGCTTCTGACCGAGGTCGCTCAGTAAGCGCGAATTTTCGTCACGCAAACGTTGCTCGAGCTGCGCCGGCGTCACCGCGTCGCTCGGTTTGCGCAGCAGCGCGATCAAAATCGCCAAATTCGTCAGGGCGAGCAGCAGCAACAGTAGTGTGGTGAGGTCCATCTTGGCCTGTCCTTATCTGGGGTCTCGCTAACGATGGTCGGAAGGATACCCCGCCGGTGGGTCACGCAGTGATGCGGTGACGGTGGCTGTCGTCAGTGGCCGCTCGGATCGGCGCTAGAGCAGGCTGAGGGCGGCGAATAACATGCTGCCGAGGCGCGTTCATGGCGGGCTGCAACGCGTACGTCGAAGCCGTCAACGTCCGCCTCGAAAAATTACGGCGCGCGCACTCAGCCCGGTAACGCGTCCCACCACGCTTCCATTTTCTTTCGCATCGCCGCATCGGGTAGACGACCGCGCGCAGCACCGAGATTGTCTTCGAGATTCGCAAGCTGCGTCATGCCGGGAATCGCACAGGTGACGGCCGGGTGTGACACCACGTATTTCAGGAAAATCTGCGCCCAAGTACTGGCATCGATTTCTTTGGCCCAGTCGGGCACGGCTTGGCCGCGCACCCGCGTGAACAAATTGGTCGCCCGGCGACCACCGAACGGTACATTGACGAGTACGGCGACACCGCGCTCGGCAGCGAGCGGCAGCAGTTCCTCGGCGGCGTTTCGATTGCCGAGTGAATAATCGAGTTGCACGAAATCGAGCGTCTCGCGCCGCAGCGTTTGCGCGAGCTCGGGGTATTGATCGTCCGTCCAAGTCGTCACGCCGATATAACGAACTTTTTTCTCTGCGACTTTGGCGCGTAACAAGGGTAATAGCGCAGTGACATTGATGAGGTTGTGCACTTGTACGAGATCGAGCGTGTTCACTTGCAGACGACGAAACGATTCTTCGAGCATGCCCTCGGTCGAGGTTATTTTGGTCGCGACGAAGGCTTGCTCCCGATTGCCGATTTCTTTGAGCAGCTCGCCGATCGTACGTTCGGATTCCCGATAGGCAGGCGCGGTGTCGATCACCCTCGCACCGTTGCGGGTCAATGCTTCGAGTACTTTTTTACGTGCCTCGCGCTCATCGGGCGTCGTCGGGCTGTAATTGTTGGTGCCGACGCCGATCACGGGCAGTCGCTCGCCGGTTTTCGGGATTTTTTTGGTGAGTAGTGTGGGCTCGGCGGCGATGCTCGGCGCAAGTTGCGCGGCGCAAGCGGCACCGACGAAGAGTTTTACGGCATTACGGCGATCGAAGCGAAGCATGGGTAGCCCTCCGTAGCAATCCCACACGAGTTTATCGCGTTCGATATTGCTGCGCTGCGGTAGCGAGTGCTGCGGCGACGGTTTTGCGTAACTCCGGCGGCGCGAGTACTTCGCAGTGCACGCCGTGCCGTAACACGTCCATTACGAGTTCCGTGTCGTGTTTATAGGGTATGCGCAGGACGACGCCGCCATCGGCTTGCGGTTCGGCTTTGGCGTAGGGATGCCACTCTTCTTCACCGACCCACCGCGCGGCGAGTGCATCGAACCTCAGCACGGCGGTGCGATCGGCGCGCCCGGTGAAGATGCCGTAACTGGAATCGAGTTCGGCAGCGATCGTGTCGGGGGGCGGCTCGAAGGCCGGCTCGCCGGAAATGCGCGGTTTGTCGATGCGATCGACCGAGAACACGCGCAACTCGTCGCTTTGATGGCACCAGGCGGCCAGATACCAATTGCTTCGATAGAACGTGAGGCGCAACGGCGAGCAGCTACGTTCGGTTTGTTGGTCGCGGCTGCGACTGCGATAAGTGAAGATGAGTCGACGCGTGGTGCGCAGCGCAGAGAGCACCGTCCCGAAGGCTTCGGTACTGGTTTGTCGCAGTTGCGTCATTCGTAGGCGCACGCGATCTTTAAGCGCGCCGCGGCCCAGCGCCTGGCGCTTTACTTTGCCGAGCCGATTGCGGACCGCCGCCGTCTCGTCGCGGAGCAATCCAGGTGGGAATTGTTCGAGTAAGGCCTCTGCCTCCAGCAGCATGGAAATTTCGGCACCCGACAGCCCGAGCAAAGCCGCGACGTTCGCATCTTGCGGGCCGCGGGCGAGAAAGTAGCCGTTACGGTCGCGGTCGTATCGGACCTCAACGCCGCGCTGGGTACGCAAGAACGCGATCAGGCGCTTCGCAGTCGCGGGCGAGATCTTAAGTTCGTCGCAAAGATCGCCGAGGGCGCGCGGCTCGCGTGTGCGCCAGAGAGCGTCGAACATTTGTTGGACTTTTTCATGACGGGCCACGGTCCGATTAAACCATGTCAGCGGGTCAAAATTTGAGCCCCGAAGAGTCCAATATGGGGACCATTCGGTAGCGCTGCTGCACCGCCGACTTCGTGGCGGCCACCCATGCACTGGCCTTCCATCGGGAAAACGTTTCTTTTTCGTGCAGGGGCGCGGCGGTCTCGCCTATCGCGTTACACTCACCCCATGAAATCCGCTTCTCATTTGCGCCGAAAACTCGCAGCGTTTGCACTGTCTTCGGTTTCTTTGATGATGATCGGCGCGGCGCGCGCCGACTCGGTCGCCGAACAAGCCTTTGCGGACGCCGCTCACTACACGGTCCGGATCAGCGTCTCGACCGACTATTCGTTCATCGAAAGCGAGAAAGGCGGTTGGACCGGCGCCGGATTCTTGGTCGATCGCGCGCGTCGCTGGGTGCTGACCAATGCCCACGTCGCAGGCTACACCGATGCGAAAATTTTGGTTGCCTTCAAAGGCGGGCCGCGCGTTACGGCCAAAGCAAAGTTCGTGGACAACTTCGTCGACGTCGCCGTACTGGAGCTGCCCGAGGGCTCGATTCCTTCGGAAGCGCGCGAAGCACGCCTCGCCTGCGCAGGCACGCCCGCGGTTGGTAGCGATTTGGGTGCCTTCGGCCACCCTCTCGGCTACGCGTTCACGGCGACGCGCGGCATCATGGCGGGCGTCAGCCGCTCCAAAGAATATCCGCAGCTGCAAACCGATGCGCCCATCTCGCCGGGCAATTCCGGTGGTCCGCTGATCGATCTCTCCACGGGTGTGGTGGTCGGCATCAACACCGCATCGGCGGGGGAACGTCGTGCACAGAATATGAACTTCGCGGTGATCGCGAGCGAAGCCTGTCAGGTGCTCGATTTGTTGCGCGCGGGCAAACCAGCGACAGTTCCGAAACTCGCTACGACGTTCGCATACGACGAAGACGACGTCGAAACGCTAACGGTCGCCGTCGATCCGACGAGCGACGATGGCTTCGGTCTCAAAGCGGGCGACACCGTGATCGGGCTCACGAACGATCCGCGCAAGTTCGAGAGCGCACCGGATTTTTTACTCGCGCTACGAGGCCGTGCCGGAAAAACTTCGATCGACATCGAACGCGCCGGCAAGCGAACGACGATTGAGGCGAATTTGACGCCGAGTCTGCAATTCGTCGGTCGGCGGGGGCTGTTGTTGAGCGGCGCAGTATTCGCCTCGCGTTCGCTCAAGGAAATTTCGAATCCCGACGAAGCCGGTACGCTCATCGTGCATCAAGTCGAACCGGGGTCGACCGCCGAATTGCACGAAGTACGCTTCGGCTCGTTCGTGGTGTCGGTCGACGGCCAAAAAATTCGAACGCTCTCGCAACTCGAAAAAGTTGCGCGCAAAGCAGAGGCGGAGCATCGGGAATTGCGACTCGTGCTGCGCATCGTCAAGGACGACGAATCACCGCCCGAAAGCTACGTGTTACGCGACTTACCGGTCGACGAAATCGGCTGGTATCCGAAATAAGTCACTCGGGCGCGCCGAAACGCGCCGAGTAGCGATTGGTCGAGCTTTGCAACGGCCGAACGCGGTTGCCGAGATAGAACACGTCGATTGAATCGGGGTCGTCGGTTTCGAGTTGAAACGGCGGCTCACCAACCACCCGCTGTCCTTCCGAGATCGGTTGCCGCCCCGCCAAAATCTTTTTGCCCGACGCATCGCTCACGTTGATGAGCGCGGGTCGATTGACGACCAACCAAAAGCGACGCGTACGCGACACTTCGCTCGGCACGGGCTCGGGCGCTGCTTCACGTAGCGCCGGTTGTGGTGCTTCGGGCGGCGGCAACACTTCGGTGTTCACGGGCGTGCCCTGAGCGGCAGGCGTCGGCGTTGCAGCAGGCGCTACAGGCGCAGCAGCAGACACATCGGTCGCCGCCGCAGCCATAGCCGGTGCCGCAGCGGAAGTCGCCGCCGCGATCGCCTTCGCATCGTGTGGCGATGGGGGCTCGCCGCCGTCACGGCCGATGATCAAAAATATGGTGATGCCGGCGAGCACCACGCCCACTGCACCGTACAACCCGGCAGACGGGCTCGTCAGTCGTTGTCGGGTCGGCGGCGCAGCGGGAACGGTCGCAACGGAAGCGACAAGCGGTGGCGGCGTTGCACCTTCGAACGGTGGGCCGCCGAGCAAAGTCGTCGACACGTTCAAAAATTTTGCGTAGCCGATCGCGGCGCGTTCAGCGTAAACGGCGGAATAGAAGTTGGCGTGGTCGTCACGCTCGAGGCCGTTGATTTGTTGGTCCGACAGACGCATTGCCTGGGCTGCGTCGAGCACCGATAAGCTGCGCGCGAGTCGCGCTTCCTGCAGTGCACGCGCGAAGTCCGACGGTGCGACGCTCATCTGCGGTCGCTCACTCGGCGGTGATGATCGCGACGTCGTCGACGATGCGCATGTAGCCGTCGCAGGCGATATTCCACTTCGTCTCGCTGCCTTCCGTCGTGTTCTCGTCGCGCACCGGCACACGAATGTCGAGATGTTTGACGAGGTGCTGCTCGCCGTCCTCGAACACCCGCCACACGAATGGGCTGCCCGCTGCTTTGGTATTGAAACGGATGTGATAGCGCTTCATACGGTCATTCTAGCAAGGCGGCTCGCGACGAGGTCACCGAGTGCGAGCGAACTCGTGAGACCCGGGCTTTCGATACCGAAGAGCGCGATCAACCCCGGCAAGCCGTGCATCTCCGGGCCATCGATGCGGTAGTCGGGCTGCGGCTCACCGGGACCGTGCAGTTTCGGACGGATGCCGACGTAATCGGGGACCAAGCCTGCGTCCGGAACTGCGGGCCAAAATTTGCGGACGTCGGCGACGAAGCGCTCGGCACGACGCACGTCGACGGTATAGTCGAGTTCGGTCACGTACTGCAGGTCCGGGCCGAAGATGGCCTGCCCACCGAGGTTACGGCGGTAGTGCGTCCCCAGCGCGCCCGGGATCGGCGGCGGGTAAACGAGACGCGCGAACGGCGCCTTGCCGACATAACGAAAATAGTTGCCCTTGCCGTAATGCAACGGCGGAATTCTTTGCGGCGGATAGCCGTCGATTTTTTCTGCGACGTGTTGCGCTTCTAGTCCGGCTGCGGTGACGAGCACGTGCGTGCGAATGGTCGTCGCGGCCGCACCGCCGACGCGGACGGTCCATCCGGCGTCGCGGTCGTTCGCGGTGATCGGCGTCGCACCCTCAAACGGTGCGTTGACGATGACGTGTCCTTGCGCGGCCTCGATATCGCCACGCAACGCGAGCATATAGCCGTGGCTATCGAACACGCCGCTCTCGGGCGACCACAACGCTGCGTCGCAACGCAGGGCGGGCTCGAGCGCCATCGCTTGCGCAGCGGTGTATCGCTCCAAGCCTTCGACACCATTCCTCAGAGCTTGAGCATGGATTTTTTCGAGCCGAGCGATTTCGTCGACTCCGTTCGCCACCACGAGTTTGCCGCACCTGTCGTAACCGACCCCTTTCGAGTCGAGATATGCGTAGAGCAATCGGCGTCCGGCGACGCAGAGTTTCGCTTTGAGACTATCGTCGGGGTAGTACAGCCCGGCGTGGATCACTTCGGAATTACGCGCCGAAACGCCCTCGCCGATGCGCGGGCCCGCTTCGAGCACGAGCACGTTCTCGCCACGCACGGCGAGCGCACGCGCGCAGGCGAGCCCGATCACGCCTGCACCGACGATCACTGCATCGAAATCGAAATTCGCCGCACCCATCGAAAAAATCTCCGCTCTCCGGTTGCGGAAGACTATCAAAGATCGACGTGACGTTCGCACGGTAGCGAGCGACATGGCGCTCTGTTATCTCTAGCACCATGTTCAAGCACTTTCTTCATCGAGCAATTTTTTTAGCATTCGCTTTACCTGGTGTGGCACATGCCGCGGATGTGACCGTATTCGCTGCCGCTTCGCTCACCGAAGTATTGCAACGTATCGGCACCGCCTACACCCGTAAAAGTGGTGAGACCGTCGTGTATTCCTTTGCGGGGACGGCGACGCTCGCACGTCAAATCGAAGCGGGTGCACGGGCCGACGTTTTCATCTCTGCAGACGCCGAGTGGATGGACGGTCTCGCCACTCGTGGCCTAGTCGAACCGAGCACCCGACGCGACGTTTTCGCCACCCGACTCGTGCTGATCGCGCCGGCCGACACCAAAACGACATTGAACATTTCGCAAAGATTTCCGCTCGCGGCGTCGCTCGGTGCGAATGGCCGTCTGTCGCTGGCGGATCCGCAGTCCGTGCCTGCGGGTCGCTACGCGAAAACCGCACTGACGGCGCTCGGTGTGTGGGATGAAGTCGCAACGCGCATCGCGGTTTCCGACAACGTACGCACCGCGATGAGTTTCGTCGCGCGCGGCGAAGCACCGCTCGGGATCGTCTATGAAACCGACGCGCGCGTTGAAGCTCGCGTCAAAGTGTTGGGCGTTTTTCCCGCCGATTCGCACCCGCCCATCCACTACCCCGCTGCCGTTGTCCGTGGCGGTGACGACAAAGGTTTTCTCACATTTCTTGCCAGCGCGGAGGCGCGTGCAATCGCCGTTCAGTCCGGTTTTACAATCCCTGCAGATCTGCGACGCTGAACACGGCTAGCACACTGGTCGAGCAACTGAATTTTGTTCGTGAGACCCTTTTATTTGTCCGAACCCGGTTGCCTCGCCTGCGCTTTGCAATACTTCGCAACATGTTTTGCGATTCGTTTGCCTAGGTAAGGTTAGACTAGGCTTCGTGTTCGCTCGAGTCGGTCGCTGCTTTTCTCAGTTCGCTGCGGTGGTTTTTGCCACCTTCGCGATGCTGCAGGGGGAGAACGCAGAGCGATATCTCGAGGATCAAGGCCTCGAGCATTGGTGTTTGCGCTGACCCTTAACGCACCGTGATCGTGATCACGTCGGAGGCCACCGCCGGCTTGTGCGGCACATGGTTGCGATCACCGAGCACGAGCTGCAGGGTGTGTCGCCCCGGGGCGAGGTCGAGCGTCGTTTCGGTTTGACCTTTACCGAAGTGCACGTGATTGGCGTCGGCGGCGATCACTTGTCCGGCGGGCGGGGTCGGCGCATCGACGATGAGATGGTGATGCCCCGTGTCCGGAAACTCGATGCCCGCCGGTGCGATACCCATCCCCGAGAGGCCCATCACGATCTTCACCGGACGCGTCACAGTGTCGCCATCTTTGAGGTTGACGAAATAGGCTTTGGCCGTTGCCGGCGCCGTGGTTTCCGGCATTTGGGCGGAGGCGATACCGATCGACAGAGCGACACCCACGGCCGCGATGCGGAAAATTTTCATGTCAAACTTCCTCGTGGCGCATTCGTCGCGCATTTCGTTCGGAGGGCTAAATCATGACCGACGCGAATCAGAATGTCGAACCGCGGGCGCCCGTCGACATGACTCTCGCGGATATGACACTGGCCGATCCTGGCATCCATCGCTGCCCTTTCGGCTATTACGCGAAGATGCAGGAAGAATCACCGGTGCATTACGACCGGCACACTGATCTTTGGATGATCACGCGCTATGACGATGTCGTCTCAGCCGCGGGCGCGTGGGAGCGTTTTTCCAGTCACATCGACATGCGTCGCGACGTGTCGAACGTCGATCCGACCGAAGCCGACGAATTGTTCAAACGCGATGGCTATTTCGTCGAGGACGTGTTGAGTCAGGTGGACCCGCCGCGACACACGCCGTTTCGAAGGCTCGTCGAAAAGCTCTTCACCGGGCCGGCCGTGAAGCGCATGCACGATTATCTGGACACGCATGTCGTCGAGTTGATCGATACATTCGCCGATCGTGGGCGTGCGGATTTTTACCATGAATTCGCCGTGCCGCTGCCCGTCGACGTGATCGCCGACCAACTCGGTCTGCCCCGCAGCGACGGTATGAAGCTCAAGCGCTGGACCGATGCATTCATCGCCTCGTTCGACGCGACGATCACCGCCGAGCGCAAACTCGAGTGCGTGAAAGGGATTTTGGAGTTTCAAAAATATTTCGTGACTAAGCGCGACGAGAAACTCGCGCAGCCCGGTGACGATTTGCTTTCGATGTTGGTTGCAGCACGGAAAGACGACGGCGCGCCGCTCACGATCGAAGAATATCTCGCACTTTGCGCGCAGCTGATGGTGGCGGGCAACGAAACGACCCGTAACGTATTGCTCGCCGGACTACACAAGCTCGTAACCGATCCGGCGCTGCAAATACGCTTAAGACGATCACCGGAGTTGATCCCGCGATTCGTCGACGAGATGTTGCGACTCGAGGCGCCGGCGCAAGGGTTGTTTCGTCGCTGCACCCGGGAGGTGACGCTCGGCGGCGTGAAGCTTCCGGAGGGTGCAAAAGTTTTGCTGCTGTTCGGCGCCGGCAATCGGGACCCGCGGGCGTTTCCTAACCCAGACGAAGTCGTACTCGATCGGCCGAACGGTAACCGACATCTCGCCTTCGGCTACGGCATCCACAGTTGTATCGGCCGCACGCTCGCCACCGCAGAACTCACCATCGCCTTCACCCGCTTACTCGAACGGCTCGACGACATTCGTCTGGCACCGGATGCGCCCACGCCGCAGATCATTCCGCACTTCAACATGCGCGGGCTCGATGGTTTGTCGATCGTATTTCGGAAAGTTTCTTGATGTGTCGCAAGGGTCGGTTCTTCGTTTGGCTTACTTTGGGTTTGTCGATCTCTGCGGTAGCGATCGGCGCAGATCGTTCGAACACCGTCGTCATCGAGCACGTAACGTTGATCGACGGAACCGGGCGTCCCCCGCGCGCCGACACCACGGTCGTCGTCGAAAATGGGATCTTCACGCGCGTCGCCGATGCGAGTGTGCGGCGACCAGCTGGTGCAGCCGTTGTCGATGGACGCGGGAAGTTTCTCATCCCCGGCATGATGGACATGCACATTCACCTGCTCGGTGCCGGTGCTTGGAAAGACTCGAGTGCGCAATCCGAACGCCCCATCGACTACGACGTCGGTCTGCGAACTTTGCAGGGCTTTCTCTATCTCGGATTCACGAGCGTTTATGACGCCGGCAATAACCCGGAATTCATCATGGAGCTACGCGACCGGGAGCGTCGCGGCGAAATCGTAGCGCCACGCGTGTTCGCGACCGGACAATTGTTGACCTATCCGGGTAGTTGGAGCGTCGGCTATGCAGGAATCGCCGTGCAGGATTGGCCGGCCACGACCAAAGATCTGGATTTGCAGATTTCACGTCAACCGGACGTGCAAAAGATCACCTATGAAGCAATGGGTGTCGGTCCGAACCCGCTCGTCGCACAGCTGCCGCGCGATCTGCTCAATCGCATGGTCGAATATTTGCACGCGCGCGGGGTCAGAACGACGGTGCACATCTCGAACGAGCGGATGGCGCGCGATGCGATCGAGGCCGGCATCGACACGCTCGCGCACGTTCCGGCAACCGGGGTGCTATCGCAGAATTTTGTCGAGCTCGTGGCCAAGAAGCGGCTGCCCATCCAAACTTCACTCACGGTGCTCGATGAAATTAGGGCGATGAAGACCGGTGTAGATTTTTTACGCACTCCCGAGTACGCCGCAGTCGCCGATGCGCGCGAAGTCGAAGTGCGCGAGGCGACGCGGCAACGGTACTTGAAACTCGGGTGGCCCGATTGGTTCGCCGCACTCTATCCCTACGTTCAGCGCAATGTGCGACGTATTCACGATGCCGGTGGTGTGCTCGTGCTGGCGACCGATCGAACGTATGCGCCCGCAGCGCTGCGCGAACTCGAACTCCTCGCCGAGACGGGAATTCCCCCACTCGACGTGTTACGGATCGCAACGCTGAACGGCGCGGCGTTTCTTGGTCGGGAGCACGAGATCGGATCGATCGAGGTCGGCAAGATTGCCGACATGGTATTGCTGAATGCCGATCCGTCGATCGACATCAGAAACGTGCGGCGCATCGAAAAGGTTTGGAAAGGCGGTAAAGAGATTGATCGCGGTCGATTGGACTTGCCGATCAATCGATCACCGAGATGAGTCGATGCTTGACGGCGTATTGCTGCGACGCGCGTCATTCCACCATCACGCGATTAGCGAGGTGCGCAGGCTGTCGGCACGTTTATTCAGCTGCCAGTCATCGAAAGTAAAACTGTCGGATTTTCTGGGCGACCCACACCAAGCCCACCATGATCGGTACTTCCACGAGCGGTCCGATCACCGCCGCAAATGCCGCGCCCGAGTTGATTCCGAATACGCCGATCGCCACCGCGATTGCCAGTTCGAAATTGTTACTTGCTGCAGTAAACGAAAGCGTACAACACCGCGGATAGTCGAATCCCAATGTTCCCGTCACGACAAACGTGATCAGGAACATTGTGACGAAGTAGATCAATAGCGGAATGGCGATCGTGACGACATCCTGCGGTATCGAGACGATTAAAGAGCCTTTCAAGCTGAACATCACGACGATGGTAAACAGGAGTGCGACCAGCGTGAGTTTGCCGATTCTCGGCACGAGCACCCCGTGGTACCAGTCTTTGGACACGAATTTCAGCATCAGATAACGAGTTAGAAGTCCCGCGATACACGGCACGCCGAGATAAAGAAAAACCGTTCGTGCGATTTGTCCCATTTCGATCTCGACGATCGTGGCGTTCATGCCGACATAAGGCGGCAGGACGGTTAGAAAAATGTATGCGTAGAGACTGAAAAATAGCACTTGGAATATGGCATTGAACGCGACGAGCCCTGCAGCATATTCGGTGGAGCCTTTGGCAAGGTCGTTCCAAACGATGACCATGGCGATACAGGGGGCGATGCCAATCAGTACGAGTCCTGCGAAGTATTCGGGTCGATCGGGGACCAACCAGACCGCAAGCCCAAACATCAGTAACGGTGCGACGATCCAATTCATTAAGAGTGACGTCGCGAATATACGTACGTCTTTGAAGACGGTCGGCAGGTCTTCGTACCGCACCTTCGCAAACGGCGGGTACATCATCAGTATCAGACCGACGGCGATCGGAAGGTTCGTGGTACCGACTTGGAACGTGTTGATGAAGGACTCGGCGTTGGGCACGAAGTAACCCAATCCGATCCCCGCTGCCATCGCAGCAAATATCCATAGCGTCAGATATCGATCGAGGAACGACAGTCGCTGCGAAGTACCGCTCATAGTTGCGCCAGCGCGCGGGTTTGTTCTTGTAGTTTCAAATGATCCAGTTGTTCGATCGGTAGGTTGGCGAGGATATCGATCCGCCTGTTGAGTCCGACCATCACATCGCGGAAGGCACGACGCTTATCCTCGTCGGTTCCCGCAACACGAGACGGATCAGGGAAGCCCCAATGCGCCGTGACGGGGTGACCCAACCAGACGGGACACACTTCGCCTGCAGCGTTGTCGCAAACTGTGATGATGAAATCCATGATCGGTGCGTCAGCTCCCGAAAATTCGTCCCAACTCTTCGAGCGCAATCGATCAGCGGGATAGCCCAGCTCTAGGGCGAGTTCCCGTGCGAAGGGGTTTACCTGAACCCCTGGACTCGAGCCAGCGGAGTAGCCAATGAATCGTCCGTGCGTCCTCGTTGTCGCCAGTGCTTCGCCGAGGATCGACCGTGCCGAGTTGTGGGTGCACAGAAACAGGATGTTGTAGGTCTTTTTCATGTTGATCTCGATTGCATCATGCGATTCGAAGTGCAACTTTTCCCGCCGCAACAGTTAGACAATAGAAATTCCATCAGCCGATCGACCGATTGAGCCCGTGGTCGATAGAGCAGTTTTCGACTTTGGCGTTCAACAGAAACCAAACGCGCGCGTTGCAGCTCTTTCAGGTGAAATGACAACGTTGCAGGCGGAATACCGAGGTCCTCGGCGATCTGCGACGGGTAGATGCCTGTATCGCCTCTCCGAACGATGAGTCGAAAGACCGTGAGACGGGTTTCTTGCCCCAACGCCAGCAGCATTTGTACGGCATCTGTAAATTTCATATTTCGACGATAGTCGAACTATATTTCCGATTGATGACGAAACTTACGGTTTTCGTTTGCGCGGATACACGACGATTCCGTCGATCATTGCTCCTCGCACATCTCGACCACACGATCCGCGACAGCCTCTCGGTCTTCGGGGTACCGATTGGGCAGCAGCCTAGATGTGGTGAGGACCAGCGAGAACGCGAGGTCGTCGGGGGCACGGACCCAATCTCCGCCCCCTAGCAAAACTACTCGACGGTCACCGACTTCGCGAGATTACGCGGTTGGTCGACGTCGGTGCCTTTGAGGATTGCGACGTGGTACGACAGCAATTGCAGCGGAATCGTATAGATCGCGGGCGCTTGCAGGTGGCTCACGTGTTTCGGCATGTGGATGACGGTGACGCCCTCCGACGCCTCGATGCCGGACTCGGGGTCGGCGAAAACGAATAACTCGCCGCCGCGCGCGCGCACTTCCATCAAATTCGACTTCAGTTTTTCCAACAAGTCGTTGTTCGGCGCGACGGTGATGACGGGCATGTCGGCATCGACGAGCGCGAGCGGGCCGTGTTTGAGCTCGCCGGCGGCGTAAGCCTCGGCGTGAATGTAGGAAATTTCTTTGAGTTTGAGCGCACCTTCCATGGCGATACAGTGCATCGCCCCACGACCGAGGAACAAAGCGTGGTGTTTGTCGGCGAAACGCAGCGCGAGCTTTTGAATCGCGGGGTCGAGCGTGAGGGTTTTTTCCATCAGGCCCGGCAATTCGACCAGGCGCTCGACGAGCGTACGCTCACGCTCGGCGTCGGCGCCGTGGTGCTTGGCGAGCGCGATCACGAGCATGGTGAGCGCAGCCAGCTGGGTGGTGAACGCTTTAGTGGAGGCGACGCCGATCTCGGGACCGGCACGGGTCAACATCACGAGTTCACTTTCTCGTACCAGCGAGCTTTCGGGCACGTTGCAAATGGCGAGCGACGAGAGATAACCGGCTTGCTTGGCGAGTCGCAACGCGGCGAGCGTGTCGGCGGTCTCGCCCGATTGTGAGATGGTGACGAACAAAGAATTACGCGGTACGACGGGATTGCGGTAACGGTATTCGCTCGCGATCTCGACGCTGCAGGGAATCTTACAAATCTGCTCGATGTAATAGCGGGCGACGGACCCGGCGTGGAAACTAGTGCCGCAAGCGACGATGTGTACGTGCTCGGTTTTCTTGAAGACGGCGGTGGCGGCCGGACCGAACGCGGCTTCGAGCAAACGGCCGTTGGCGACGCGTTCTTGCAAAGTGTCGGCGATGGCGCGCGGCTGCTCGTGAATTTCTTTGAGCATGAAGTGGCGGTATTGCCCTTTTTCGGCCGCATCGGCTGATAGCTCGCTCTCGCGTACGAGTCGCGTGACGAGCTGACCTTCGCGATCGAGCACTTTGATCGAAGTACGGCGCACTTCGGCGACGTCGCCCTCTTCGAGGAACATGAAGCGACGGGTGACGGGCAGCAGCGCGGCAACATCGGAAGCGACGAAGTTTTCTTCGACGCCGAGGCCGATCACGACCGGGCATCCTTCGCGGGCGAGGATCACGCGCTCCGGTTCGTTTTCCGCAACCACCGCTAGCGCATACGCGCCTTCGAGTTCGGCGACGGTTGCGCGCACGGCTTTGAACAACTCGCCGACGGTTTGCAGATGTTGGTGAATTCGGTGTGCGATGACTTCGGTGTCGGTTTCGGACGTGAAGGCGTAGCCGGCGCGCTGCAATTCGTCACGCAGTTCTTCGTGATTTTCGATGATGCCGTTGTGGACGATGGCGAGACCATCCGACGAGATGTGCGGATGCGCATTGCGCTCGGACGGCACACCGTGCGTCGCCCAACGCGTGTGTGCGATACCGATATGTCCACTCGTGGGCGCAGCGTCGATCGCGTCTTGCAAAGCTTTGACTTTACCGACGGTGCGGCGGCGATCGAGATGGCCACCGGCATTGAGCACGGCGATGCCGGCGGAGTCGTATCCGCGATATTCGAGACGGCGCAGACCCTCCATGAGGATGGGTACGATGTTGCGTTCGGCGACGGCTCCGACGATGCCACACATGGTGGGGGTGTCCTGCGGTGAAAGATTACTTTTTAGGGGTTTTCGCCGGCCGTTTCCAGCCTTCGATGGCGACCTGACGGCCGCGTGCCACGGCCAGAGCGCCGTCAGCCACGTCTTTGGTGATGGTCGAACCGGCGCCGACCGTCGCACCGACACCGATCGTTACGGGCGCGACCAATACGGAGTTCGAGCCCGTGTGTGCATCAGCGCCGATCGTCGTGTGGTGCTTATTGGCGCCGTCGTAGTTAGCGATGATGGTGCCGGCGCCGATGTTCGCTCGTGCGCCGACCGTGGCGTCGCCGACGTAGGCGAGGTGGTTCGCTTTCGCGCCTTCGCCCAACGAAGAATTTTTGACCTCGACGAAATTGCCGATATGCACCTCGGCACCGAGCTTCGCGCCGGGCCGTAAACGCGCGAACGGTCCGACGATCGCGCCCTTGCCGACCTCAGCGTCTTCGAGCACGCAGTTGGCGTTGATGGTGACGTCGTCGGCGATACGGCAGTTACGCAGCACGCAGTTCGGCCCGATGCGTACACGATCGCCTAAAGAAATCTGGCCTTCGAACACGACGTTGACGTCGACTTCTACGTCGCGCCCGACTTCGATTGAGCCGCGCACGTCGACACGCGCAGGGTCGACGAGCGTCACGCCGTTCGTCATGAGTTCCCGCGCGCGCAGCCGGCGATTTTCGGCTTCGACTTCGGCGAGCTGGATTTTGTCGTTGATGCCGAGAACCTCTGCCACGGTCGGTGCGACGAGCGGTGCGACCCGCACGCCGTCTGCAACGGCCATGGCGATGATGTCAGTCAAATAATACTCGCGCTGCGCGTTGGCGTTACGCAAATTTCCGAGCCAGCGGCGCAAATATTCGACTGGTGCGGCCATCACACCGGTATTGCCCTCGCGAATTCCGCGCTCGGTCTCGGTGGCATCTTTTTGTTCGACGATCGCCCGAACGCGCCCCTGCGCGTCACGCACGATGCGGCCATAGCCGGTCGGATCGTCGAGCATCACGGTCAAAAGTCCCATCGCCGCGCCGGACGTAGAGTCGGTCGCGGCAGCGATCAGCGTTCGCAAGGTTTCGGCGCGGATGAGCGGCACGTCGCCGTAAAGAATCAGCGCTAGCTCGTCATCGGCGAGTGCCGGTAACGCTTGTTGCACCGCGTGGCCGGTGCCGAGTTGTTCGGCCTGCAACACCCACGAGTGACGATTAGCGCTCGCGGCGAGCGTCGCATCGAGCGCGCTGCGGACCCGCTCACCGCCGTGGCCGTAGACGACGTGAATGGCAGCGGGTGACAAGCTGCGCGCGGTGTCGATGACGTGGGCGAGCAGCGGCTTGCCGGCGAGCGGTTGCAGCACTTTGGGCAAGTCGGATTTCATCCGTTTGCCCTGGCCGGCGGCCAGAATGACGATCGAGAGCTTCAAAGGGAACCTCCCGAAGATCGAGCGGTGATCAGCCGCGGATCTTGCGCAGCTTTTGCAGCAGCTTCAGTTGTGCGGCCGCGCGCGCGAGTTCGGCGAGCGCTTCGGCCTGTTCGAGTTTGTCGATCTTGCCGGCGAGGATTTCTTCGGCGCGCTGCTTGGCAGCGAGCGCAGCAGCTTCGTCCACGTCTTTGGCGCGCAACGCCGTGTCGGCGAGCACCGTGACACGCTTCGGCTGGATTTCCAGCGCGCCGCCACCGACATAAAAGAATTGTTCGTCGCCGTCGGGCGTTTGCACCCGCACTTCGCCGGCCTTGATCATGGTGAGCAAGGGCGCGTGCCGCGGCGCGATGCCGAGTTCGCCCTGCGCCGCGGGCACGAACACCATCTTCGCCGCTCCGGAGAAAATTTCTCCTTCGGCGCTGACGATGTCGCAGTGGATGGTGCTTTCGGCCATGGGATCAGCTCAGCGTCTTCGCCTTCTCGACCGCTTCTTCGATCGAGCCGACCATGTAGAACGCCTGCTCGGGCAGCGAATCGTATTCGCCCGACAAAATGCCCTTGAAGCCGCGGATCGTATCTTTGAGCGGGACGATCTTACCGTCTTGGCCGGTGAATACTTTGGCGACGTTGAAGGGTTGCGAGAGGAAACGCTGGATCTTGCGCGCGCGGAATACGGTGAGCTTGTCCTCTTCGGAAAGCTCGTCCATGCCGAGAATCGCGATGATGTCCTGCAATTCTTTGTAACGCTGCAACACCTGCTGTACGGCACGCGCGGTGTTGTAGTGCTCTTCGCCGACGACCAACGGATCAAGCTGGCGACTCGTCGAGTCGAGCGGATCGACCGCCGGGTAAATGCCGAGTGCCGCGATCTGACGCGACAACACGACGGTGGCATCGAGGTGAGCGAAGGTCGTGGCGGGTGACGGATCGGTGAGATCGTCCGCCGGCACGTACACGGCCTGGATCGAGGTGATCGAGCCGGTCTTAGTCGAGGTGATGCGCTCTTGCAGCACGCCCATTTCTTCGGCGAGCGTCGGCTGGTAACCCACCGCCGAAGCTGTCTCTTATACACATCTCC
>RGUL01000060.1 GCA_010027845.1 Gammaproteobacteria bacterium | reverse complement strand
GATGCCCTGCACTCCACAGAGACAGCTTGCCACGCGCTCGGATGAGCGCAAGTGCCTCGTCGTTCGCAAACAGCATGGTGGGGTACGTTGGACGCATGCGGAGCCGCAGCTGCTCAGCGGACGCGATAGCCTCCGTGATGATGCGGGGGGTGCCGATGTGCTCGCGCACGTACACGCAGTACATCACGCCACAGCTGCGGCAGGCGGTCGAGTTGCTCGGAGGCGGCAAAGGAGGCAGTGTCGCAGCTGCCGCCAGTTGCCGCCCATGCACAGGCAGAGTCGAGGCATTCTCCTCGCAGTGCTGCATATTTCGGAACTCTGGAAAGCTGCTCTCTCTCTCGGATCGACTCCACACCAGTACGTCGCGCAGCGCGTGCGCGCCACGTAGAAGCGCTATGAGCCGCGCACGTTCCGAGGGGCCCAGCGAGCTTGCAATCGGCGCTCCTTCCGCGGACTGGCGCCGCCGCGTGTCGCGCCAGCTGTGGAACGACGCGTTGACGCCAATGAAGCGGTACACAGTTGCGATGGCTGCACGCCTGCGGGCGTGATCTGCCACGTCCTCGTATGCAATCTGATGCCACGGCTTGGGCACGTGCCGCTGCAAGTACCGACATCGATGCAGATGCCTCCGGCGCAGATAGTGCAGCACGCCCATCATCTTGTCCGCCATTTGCTCAGGCGGTCGAGCTGCTTGTCGAACTGGGTGATGCGAACGGTGAGGATCCCCGTCTTGTCTTTCGTCAAGCGATCGATCACGTCGCTCATCACCGACATCGCGACCGCAACTTCACCCTCCTCACGAGGCACGTCCGCGAACGTACGCAAGGGCGTCGGGTCTGCCGAGGCTGCCGCCCGCCACTCGAGTCCGCCGGGACCCGTCACCGACGCATCGCGTGCCGCACGCCGCACCCGCTCCAACGCATGCTCGAGCAGCGGATCGTTCGCCACGGACACCGGCGCCGCGAGCACGTCGCGCGCGATATCGGGCCAGGACATCGGCCAAGTCATCGCCGGCGAACGGATGACGCCGTGGTCGGCCAGCAATTGCACGTCTTGCCGCAACGCAAGATTTCCAGGTGCCAGCCAAGGGTCGGCTCGCAAAGAATTCGGCGCGAGACTCAGCGCGCTCAACGCCGCGCCGATCCACCACGCCACCCAAACTTTGGATCGCAGTCGCGCGAGATTGGCGAGCGTGCCGCGTAACGAGGGCGTCGTCTCCGACGCACCTTGAGGATTTCTCAACGCGGTTTTGACCTCGCGTGCCATGCGCTTGCCCAACTCGACGCCGAATTGATCGAAGGCATTCACGTCCCACAGGACACTCTGCACGAATACTTTGTGCTCGTACGCCGCGATCAGTGCGCCGAGTGTCGCGGGATCGAGCGTACGAAACATCACGAGATTGACGGGTCGATCGCCGGGTTGTCGACGCGCGGGGTCGATGTCAGCGCCGCGCAAGCCGTACAAGAACGCCTCTGCCTGCGCGATGGCGTGCGACAACGTCGCCTCCGATGCCGCGGCGTTGACCAAAATATCGAGTGCAGCGCGTGCCGTGCCTTGATGCAGCAATTGGTAGAACGAATGCTGCGCTTCGTTGCCGGGCTCGCCGAAGACGACGGGTGCGGTTTCGTGCGCGACCGGTTCCCCCGAACGGGTCACGCCCTTACCGTTGCTCTCCATCTCGAGTTGCTGCAAAAAAGCCGGCCAACGCGCGAGCCGCGAGTCGTAAGGCAAAACAGCGAGCGCCGGTAACTTTTGCAGGTTGACGTTCCACACGCCGAGCAACGCGAGCCGCACCGGCAAATTCGCCTCGAGCGGCGTGTCGCGAAAATGCAGGTCCATACGATGCGCGCCGGCGAGCAACGCCTCGAAATGCTCGGCGCCGATGGCGACCGCGAGCACGAAACCCACCGAAGACCATAACGAATAACGACCACCGACCCATTCCCAAAATTCCAAACGCAGCGCAGGCGAGATTCCGAACTCGTTCATCGCCTGCGCGTTAGCCGATACGCCGACGATCTGCCGAGCGACCGCCTCGGCACCGGCCCGCTCGTGCAACCACTGCCGTGCCTGCTCCGCGTTCGACAGGGTTTCTTCGGTGGTAAAGGTCTTCGACACCACGACGAACAACGTCGTGCGGGGATCGAGTTCGGTCAACAGGTCGCCGAGCGCCGCCCCGTCGATATTGCCGACGCCGTGAATGCGCGGCGCGCCGACGCCCCAAGGCTTGAGCGCACGAACGGCCATCAGCGGCCCGAGATCTGAACCGCCGATACCGATGTTCACGACATCTTTGAACGTGAGACCACTGGCCGACTTTAGGCGACCACTGCGGACCTGCTCTGCAAGGTGGAGCATGCGTGCGCGCTCGGCGAGCACTTGTCGCTCGATCACCGCACCGCCGATACCGGCGCCCGCCGGCTGACGCAAAGCCGCGTGCAGCGCCGCGCGATTTTCGGTGACGTTGACTGGCTCGCCGCCAAATAGTTTATGAATCGAGACGGGTACGCCCACTGACTGGGCAAGCCCGTGCAGCGATTGCAACACGTCGTCGTCGACGAGTTGCCGCGAATGATCGAGCAATAAGCCGGCCGCCTCGAGCGTGCAGTGCGCGACACGATCGGGGTCGCGCGCAAAAAGGTCGGCCGTCGTGCTAGCCGCGAGGCGATCGCGCTGGGATTCGAGTTCGGACCAGGACTCGGTCACGCCCATGATCGATCAGGAGCGCTGGCCGTGGAACTGCGCGATGCGCTCGACGACGTATCGCAACTGCGACTCGACGAGTTCCGGAAAAATCGGTAGCGCGAGCGTTTCGCGCGCCGCCCGCTCCGCCTCGGGAAAATCCCCCGGCGCGTGACCGAGATACCGAAAACATTCTTGCTCGTGCAGCGGCAACGGGTAATAAATTTCCGTGCCTATGTCTTGCGTCGCCAAAAATTGTCGCAGCTCATCACGACGCTGACTGCGGATGATGAATTGGTTGTAAATGTGCTTCGCGCCCGCCGCCGCAGGCGGCGGCGGAGTGGCACGGCCGACGAGGCTCGCTCGCTCGAACGCGGAATAATAAATTTCGGCATTGCGACGTCTCGCCGCGCCCCAAGACTCGAGGTGCGGCAACTTGACGTTCAGAATCGCGGCCTGCAGTTCGTCGATCCGAAAATTACCGCCGACGACCGCGTGGTAATACTTCGGGCGACTGCCGTGCACACGGAAGATATCGAGTCGATCGGCCAACGCCGCATCGTTCGTGACGCACATCCCGGCATCGCCGAAGGCGCCTAAATTTTTGGTCGGGAAAAAACTCAGGCAACCGATATCACCGTAACTGCAGGCGGGCTTGCCATGCTCGTCCGTGGCGCCGATCGCCTGCGCCGCATCTTCGATGACGCGTAAGCCGTACTTTTGCGCGATCTTCATCAGCGCCGGCATGTCGGCCAACTGGCCGTAAAGATGCACCGGCATCAGCGCCTTCACGTGACCACCGGTCCGCCGATCGATCAATGCTCCGTTCCGATACTCGCAATCCCGATCGATGAACGCCTGGACTGCCTTCGGACAAAGATTGAACGTCGCCGGATCGATGTCGCAAAACACCGGACGCGCACCCACGCGCGCAATCGTTCCGGCCGTTGCAAAGAACGTGTAGGGCGAAGTGATGACTGTGTCGCCGGGACCGATGTCGAGCACCATCAACGCGATCAACAGCGCATCGGTGCCGGACGACACGCCGACGCCGTGCGCGCAGCCACTCAATTTCGCAACATCCGCCTCGAGCGACTTGACCGCCGGACCCAAAATGAACTGCTGACTCTCGCAGACGGCGAGCACGGCCGCATCCAAATCTTTCTTCAGCGCGAGATATTGGGGCTTGAGATCGAGAAGCGGGACTTTCATGCGCGTAGAATACACCGATATGCGCATGCTCCCCGTCCGCCTGCTGTGGTTGGTGATGTTCATTATCCCGTGCTCTGCGTGGGCGCAAGCATGGATCGCGCCGGGCGACCCGGGCCTGCGCCGTCTCGTCGAGCGTTTGGTCGACGAACGCGCAATCGACATCCCGACGCTCAACTGGCCGATTCCGCGCCGCGACCTCGAAACCGCGATCGCGGCGGCACGCATGCGCAAAGATCTCGCACCACGCGCATTAGCCGATCTTGCCGAACTCGAAACACGACTCGGCGTGCCATCGACACGTTCGCAGTCGGCGGGCACTTGGTCGATCGCAGCGGGCGACCCGACCGACCTTCGCGGTTTCGTCGACGCCCCACGCGCGCGCGGCGAGGCGAGTTTCGATTGGAACTGGCAAGACCCAGCGACGATGGGTGAGGCACGCTGGTCCGGCGAACTGCACGTCACAGCAGCGCTCGACCCGGCAGACGGTACGGCGTTACAGCCCGACGGCAGTTATCTCAGTCTCAGTCTCGGCAACGCGCTGCTGAGTGCAGGCTGGCAAGATCGTTGGTGGGGCAGCGGCAGTGACGGCAGCTTGCAACTGTCGAGCAATGCGCGTCCCGTGTTCGCGCTGTCGCTCGATCGTGAGCGCTCCACTCCCTTCGAGTCGCGCTGGCTGCGCTGGCTCGGGCCGTGGACGATGGGCACTTTCATGGGCGTACTGGAGAACCACCGCAAAGATTTCGATCGGCCGCTGTTGTGGGGTTTTCATAGCGCGGCGCGCCCGCTGCCCGGGCTCGAAATTTCGGTGACGCGCAACGCCCAGCTCTGCGGGCGCGGACGCCCGTGCGGGCCGACGATTTTTTGGAACATGCTCAGCGGTCGCGACAATCGCGGCGAGAACGTTTCGGCCTCCAAAGAACCGGGCAACCAAGTCGCAACCTATGAAATAAGGTGGTCGGGTGAAGTCGGCGGGCGACCGATCGCAGTCAGCTATCAAGACACCGGCGAGACAATCGACAATAAAATTCCCCGCCCGTTACGCGCGCTCGAGTTGATTTCTTTGGTCACCTGGGGTGATTACGATGCGTCGACCCGCTGGCGTGCGCACCTCGAATTCACGAGCACGACCTGCTCAGATTTCAACTACGCACAGGCCGCCGATTGCGGATACGAAAATGGTCTCTTCACCGGCGGCTATCGGTATCGCGGTCGCGTGCTCGGTCACAGCACCGACAGCGACTCGCGGCAATACACGCTAGGCCTCGCACTGGACGATGGCCGCTCGAGCCGAGAAATTTTGTTGCGTCGCGCCGAAATCAATCGCATCGGCACCATTCCTCAAGCCAATCACCTGCTCGCACCCAACGGACCGCAAACGTGGTGGGCTCGGCTCGAGTTACAAGCCGGGCTCGAACATCGCCGCGACGATCTGCGCGGCACGACCACCACCGACCCGCGGGGTTGGGTGCGTTACGTCGCGCCGTTACGGTAGAGCGCGAAACAAACACTTGCCGCCGCTTTGCTTGGCGATGCGATCCAGCATCGCCTCGTGTGCAGCGAGTTCTTCGGCGTTAGCGGCGACGACTTTGAGCGCGGCCGCGGGTCGCGTCGCGCGCGCGGCCGGCGCGTCGGATCGCTCGGCTTGCGAGTCGCGACGGGCGGTGCGCGGCGATTCCCCGAGTTCGAGCGCGCTTTGCCCACCGGTCATCGCCAAATAAACGTCGGCGAGGATGCGCGCATCGAGCAAAGCGCCGTGATATTCGCGATGCGAATTGTCGATGCCGTATCGCTTGCAGAGCGCATCGAGGCTGTTGCGCTGCCCGGGGTGAATTTCGCGCGCGAGCGTCAACGTGTCGAGCACGCGGCAACGATCGGCGATGCGAAACCGATCACCGGGTAAGCGCGCGAGTTCCGCGTCCAGAAATCCGACGTCGAACGGCGCGTTGTGGATCACGAGCTCTGCGCCCGCGACGAACTCCAAAAATTCCGCCGCGATAACGGCAAACGTCGGCTCACGTTCGAGACGCGCGCGAGTGATGCCGTGCACCGCGAGCGCGCCTTCTTCGATGTCACGCTCGGGGTTTAGATAGCGATGGAAATGTTTGCCGGTCGGTCGTCGACTGACGAGCTCTATGCATCCGATTTCGATAATGCGGTTGCCCGCCGTAATTTCGAGGCCCGTAGTTTCCGTGTCGAGAACGATCTGCCGCATGCGCGCAGTTTAGCCGAGCACGCGCCCATCCTGCATCGCATCGATCGCGGCGTTGGCGAGCGCGTCGACCCGCTCGTTGCCCGGCACGCCCGAATGCCCTTTCACCCACCGCCATTCGATGCTATGCCGCTCGGTCGCGGCATCCAGTTGCTCCCACAGGTCGCGGTTCTTGACCGGTTTTTTGTCGGCCGTGCGCCAATCGCGCGCCTTCCACGCGCGCAGCCATTCCGTGATGCCTTTGCGCACGTATTCAGAGTCGGTGTAGACGACGACGGCAGAGGATTTTTTGAGCGCTTCCAGCGCTCGGATCACCGCCGTCAATTCCATGCGATTGTTGGTCGTCGTCCGTTCGGCACCCGACAGTTCGCGGAAATGCTCGCCGGACTCAAGGGTCGCCGCCCAGCCGCCCGGCCCGGGATTACCGCGACACGCACCGTCGGTGTAAATCTCGATCGCTTTCATTTGATCGACGACGGCTCGACCAAACCGCCGAGCACGGCCCGCCGTTCACGCAGTCGCGGCCGCAGCGGCGTGAGCGCATGCAGGCGTTTACGCGCCTTCAAAATATAGGCACCCGCCGGCAGCGGATGCAGCCCGCGTCGCAGACTTTGCGTGCCGTCGCGCGGTTCGCCCCATGGTAGTTCGAATAAGTATTGTCGGGTTTCGAGAAGGTCGTAACCGAGCACAGCCATCCAATCGCGCATGCGACGCAGCGACACTGTGCGTCGCAAGCCGGGCGGAAAACCACGACGCGTCACTCCGGCGCGCAAACCCCAAAGACTCCACGGCGCAAAACCGAGCACCAATAATTTCCCCTCGCCCGCGAGCACACGATCGACTTCGCGCAACACGCCATAGGGGTCTGCTTCGAACTCCAACGTGTGCGGCAGGATCACCGCATCGACGGAATCGGAGGCCACGGGCAACTGCGATAAGCGCGTGATCACGTCGGCGCCGCGATCGCGCTCCGCGGCCAACACGCCGCGCGAGCGAGTTCGTGCACCGCGCAGTAACGCACGCCCCTCGCCCCATGCGCCCACCTGCAAAGTCTCCCAACCGAAGCAATCGGCCAGCGCATCGTCGAGCAACAGCGCCTCGGCCTGCAGCAATGCCTGCCCAGATCGCAACCAGTGACCGACATCGATGTTCACGACGATAGAAACAATAGCAATTTTCGGCACTTACGGGTTAAATACGCGCCCTCATGCAGATATCCGCGTTGCGCCTCGCCGGCCTCGCACTCGCCGCCGTGTTGACGACGGGATGTGCGGCGCTCACCGAGCCCTACATGCCGCCGCCGATCAAGCGGCCGGTCCTCAAGCCCGCGCGTCCGGCTCCGCCCGCACCCACGGCGACCACGGGACGTGACGCACCACCGGCGGCCGCCTACGCGCTGCCGGAGCCCGCTCCCGCCGCCTCGACCACCTTGCAACTACTGCCCGAGATGCCGGGCTATGCGGATTTGATGGACCGCATTCGCGCCGGCTTCAAGCTCGAAGACCCGGACGACGTGCGTGTCGACAACCAACTCGCGTGGTTCGTGCGTAATCCGGAATACCTCGATCGCGTGTTCGGGCGGGCCGCGCTCTACATGCATTACATCGTCGCGGAAGTCGATCGACGCGGTATGCCGCTCGAGCTCGCGCTGTTGCCCGTGATCGAAAGTGCGTTCGAACCGTATGCCTACTCGCGTGCGCGTGCGGCGGGCCTTTGGCAGTTCATCCCGGACACCGGCAGCAAGTTCGGTCTACCACAAAACTGGTGGTACGACGGCCGACGCGACGTCACCGAATCGACGCGCGCCGCCCTCGATTACCTACAGTTCTTGCACGACGAATTCCAAGGCGATTGGCAGCTGGCGATCGCCGGCTACAACTGCGGCGAAGGTTGTATCGCCCGCGCGATCAAGCGCAACACCGACGCGGGTCTGCCCACCGACTTTTGGAGTTTGCGGCTGCCGCTCGAGACGCAAGCCTACGTGCCAAAATTATTGGCGATGAAGCGCCTGGTCGCGAACCCCGAACAGTTCGGTATCGCCTTCAGTCAAATTCGGAACGAGCCTTACTTCGTCAAAGTCGACGTCGAGAGCCAGATCGACCTCAAACTCGCGGCCGAACTCGCCGGCATCAGCCACGACGAACTCTTCGAGTTGAACCCGGCGTATCACCGCTGGGCGACCCCGCCGCAAGGACCTCATGCCCTGCTGCTGCCGCTCGATGCGGCCGATCTCTTCAAACAAAACCTCGCGCAGTTGACGCCCGACGAGTTGATGCGCATCACACATCACATCGTCAAACCCGGCGACACCATTCAAAAAATCGCCGATCGTTACGGCGCGAGCGTGATGACGCTGCGCATGCTGAACGGCCTCGACAAACAACCGCTCGAACCGGGCTCGGATTTGCGTGTTCCCTCGGGCAGCACGGCCCTGCCGGCCAAGGTGAAGTTGGCGGCCGCCCGAGTCGACAACCCGCAATCACCGCAATCGCGCGATAAGGGTCGACGTCAAAAACCGCAGGTGCACGTGGTACGTCGCGGTGAATCGATCTATCAGATCGCTCAAAAAAATCGCATCGATTTGCGAACCTTGTTGCGCCTAAACGGCATGCGCAAAGGCGATACCATCAAGCCCGGCGACAAGATCGTCGTGGACACGGGCAGCAAAGCCGGCGCGGCGTCGAACGAAGCCGCCGCACCTGCTGCGTCGGTCGTGCGTCACACGGTGCGTCGCGGCGAAACTCTGGCGATCATCGCGCGGATGTACCGCGTGACCGTCGCGCAAATCGCCTCCTGGAACGGCATTTCCGCGGGGCGCGCACTGAAGGTCGGTCAGCGCCTGACCATCAAGACGAAGCGAGGTTGAGATGGGATTTTTGAGCGGCAAACGCGCACTGATCGTCGGGGTCGCGACCGAGCGATCGATTGCTTGGGGTATCGCCGAAGCCATGCATCGCGAAGGCGCCGAACTCGCCTTCACTTATGCGAACGACAAGCTTCGCGAACGCGTCGAGCCGCTCGCCGCGTCGATCGGCTCGAAAGTGGTGCTGCCGCTCGACGTGACCTCCGACGCGCAAGTCGATGCGGTGTTCGAAGAATTACGCAAAGTCTGGGGCAGCCTCGATGTCGTGGTGCACGCCGTTGCCTATGCGCCGCGCGAAGCATTGGCCGGCTCCTTCACCGCCAACACCTCGCGCGAGGCGTTCGCGATGGCCCACGACGTTTCCAGTTACAGTTTGACGGCGCTCGCGCGTGGCGCCCTACCGCTCATGCAGGGACGCGCCGGCTCCATCTTGACGCTCTCGTACCTCGGCGCGGTTCGGGCGATCCCGAGCTACAACGTGATGGGTCTCGCCAAAGCGAGTCTCGAGGCCAACGTGCGATTTTTGGCGGCGGATCTCGGGCCGCAAGGCATCCGCGTCAACGGCATCTCCGCCGGCCCCATCAAAACGCTGGCGGCAGCGGGCATCGGTGGTTTTCGAAAAATGCTCGCCCGAGTCGCCGAGACTGCACCGCTACGACGCAACGTGACACTGCAAGACGTCGGCAACGCCGCCGCATTTCTTTGTTCGGACCTTGCCGCCGGCGTGACCGGCGAGATTTTGTATGTCGACGGCGGCTTCAGTCACGTCGGCATGAGCTTTCCCGAGGAAAGCGCCGACGGCTGAGGCGCCCGTCGCGCCTTAGAGCGCTTGTTTGTTCTTCTCGACGCTCGCCGTACGACGCATTTCTTCGACGTACGCCACAGTTGCCGATTGACCCGACGCCTGCTGGAACTGCCGCACCCGCAACGAGCGCTGCGCATCATCGCCTGCTGGAGCAGTGGCGCGCGTAGCCGACACGATCACCACCGACGCACTGCCATCCGGCAGCGTGACGGCCGCAGCACGCGCCATGCCGTTCTTGGGTCGCTCGACCTTGAACGCCACCTGCCGCAAAGCCGCTGACAGCGCCGGATCACGGCGGTCGACGAATCTCGGCGCATCGACCGCAAGGCCGAGTCCCGCGATCGTTTGTTCGAGCGCCGCGTTGCCCTGGGCTTTCGCGGTGTTGATTTTGCCGGCGGCTGCCTCGGCGGCCGCTTGTGCCGCTGCCGCGCCGCGATCGCGGCGATAGCGCTCGACGACCTGCGCACGAACGGTATCGAGCGAGGGTAACGTCGGCTTACGATGTTCGAGGACGCGCACGATCACGAAGCGCTCTTCGCCGAGCGCGATGGGCCCGGCGATCTTGCGCTGATTCAGCGCCGCATCGCCGAACACCAGCGCGAGCAACTCGGGGTTGGAACCGAGCGGTTCACCGCCGGTCGTCTTGGTGAAGTCGGCGACGACGCCCGCCGTCAAACCGTTGTCTTTCACCAAAGCATCGAACTCCGCACCAGGCTGCTCGAGACGACGCGCGATTTTTTCTTCACGCTCACCGAAAATGTCGGCAGCGCGGTCGCGGCGTAGCTCGGTTTCGAGTTCGGCGCGAACTTCCTCGAAGGCTTTGGTCCGCGCGGCCTCGATGCCATCCAGTTTGACGACGTGGTAACCGAACTCGGTTTTGACCGGGCCACGCAACTCCCCTTCCTTCATCGCGAAGACGGCATCAGCGAACGGCCCCACGAACGCGTTACGCTCCGACCAACCGAGATCGCCACCCTGCGCAGCCGACCCCGCATCTTTTGAAACTTGCTTGGCGAGCGTCGCGAAATCTTCGCCCTTACCTAAACGCGCGATGACGTCTTTGGCGGCTTTTTCGTCCGCCAACAAAATATGGCGGGCCCGGCGACGTTCCGGAGAGTTGTAGCGATTTTTGTTCTTGGCGTACGCGTCTTGCACATCCGCCGCAGAGACCGCAACCAGCGGCGACACCGCGGGCAAAGTCAGTTCCGCATACTGCAGCTTCACGCTTTCCGGCGTCATGAACTCGGCCGAGTGCTCGGCGTACCACTTCTCGAGTGCAGCCGGTTCGGTCGCGACCGCAGCCGTGTATCGCGCGAGCGGCAGATTGGCGATGCGAACCTCGCGTTGTTCGTCTTCGAGTGCGAACCGACGCGCCACCTCGGCTGGCGTCAAAAATTCGCCCAGCTGCATCGTCTTCGTGAGCTCTTCGGTCGTCAGCGTCCGGCGCACGTCCGCGCGGAACTTGTCGACCGACATACCGAGTTGCGCCAAACGCGCGAGCGCCAAGGTTTCGTTGTATTTGCCCTCGACTTGAAACGCCGGCAGCGACCGAATGTAGTTTTGAATTTGATCGGCGGTGACGCGATAGCCGTTGTCGTTCGGACGTAACCCTCGATCAGCTCGTCTTGCAACTTAGTGCGTTCTTCGTCCGACAAATCCTTGCCGGTCTGCTGCTGATACTCCGACTGGCGATTGCGCCAGGCCTCTTCGACCTCGCGACGATCGATGCGTTCGCCGTTGACCTTGGCCGCCCAAGGCTGGCCGCCGGTGAAATCGAGGTTGACCCGCCCGGTCGCACCCCACATCACGAACGTGAGCCCCAACGAAATCATCAAGAACCAGGTTTGACCGCTCTTGCTGCGGAGTTTGTCGCTGAGGTTTTGGAGCATGAGAATTGAAGAATAGCGGCGTGAATGGGCCGCGGAGTTTAGCAGAGGCCTTTCGGTCCCGTCATCGACACCCGCACCCGCGACACTCACCCCAAAATGGCTGCGTATCGCTCGGCCAAAGTCGCGTAGGAGCGATTTGAGAGCACCCACTCACGGCCACGTTGACCCATTTCATCGAGCTGCGTCGCCGGGCGCTCCGCAAACTCGCACAGCATCGTCGCCAAGGCAGTGGCGTCGCCGGCCGGGACGAATGCACCACAATCGGCCTCGTTGATCATCGACGGAAAGCCCGTGAACGAGGCGACGATCGGACGCGCCGCGTACATGTAGTCGATCACCTTGTTCAACGACTGCCCGAATTGCAAGACGACCGTCGGGTGCGCCGAGAAATAAAGCACGGCGCTGCGCCGTAGGATTGGTTGCAAGAAAGAGCCGGGAACCGGCTCGGCAAAGATCACGTTCGGCAGATCGTTACAGAGCGCCTTATATCGCCCCACTAGGTCGCCGGAACCGATCACGAAAAATGCGATCGCAGGGTGATCCTTAAGCAGCCTCGCCGCATCGAACAATACGTCCAAAGCGTTGTCGATACCGATCGACCCCGCGTGAGTCACCACGAACTTATCTTTCGGGAAGACCGCTTCCAAATGCGCGGGAAACGCGGCAACTTGATTGCTGTTGAGTTCCTCCGGACCTAAAACTGCTGCGACGTGGGGGCGCAGATTCGGCATGGTCGCCACGATTTCGTCAGCATATCGATATCCCGCACGCTCGACCCAGCCGAGCATGCGAACGAGCGGATTCGAGCGACTGAACCCGCCGTTCTCCGTGAGGATCATCGGCCAAACATCACGCACTTCGAAAATCAGCTTGCAGCCGGTTCGGCGCCGAATCACGAAACCGTTCAGGACCGACAGCAGTGACAGACTCGAGGCGACCACCGCATCGGGTCGCGGCAGATCTCGTCGTCGCATCCAAAACAAACACCACTCGAATTGCAACCATCCAATGATGCGGGCGAGAGACTTGGCACGACGATAGCCCACGACTCTCAACTCAACCACGCGAACGCCATCGATCATGCGAACGATACGCTGCGACCGGAAAAGATCGGCCAGCCGCCAGTCGTGACGCGCGGTGATCAGCGTGCAGTCGTGCCCTTGCCGCACCAACTCGCGCAACAAAGAAAATGCACGCGCAGGATGGCCATCAGCGCTCGGTAACTTGCAGTACTTCGATATGAACCAAACGCTACGCGCCACGGATCACTCTCCGTACAGTCGTCGGGCACCGTTCACGACGTCCACCACTGCCCGGAAATCGAGCCCCAAAGTGTCTAGGTACCATTTTATGTTCTGGTATCGAGGACGGTTGTCATCGGCAATTAACGTGAGCGCTTGCGCACGACTCAACTGACCCTCTCGGATCTGGTTACTGCGAAATGTGTCGTGCTCGGAGAACCCGGCGATCGTGTAATAGACGTAGTTGTAAAAGGCAGCCGTGCCATCGCCGATCCGCCACGTCGAGTTGGTGTCGATCGCTCGCTCCCAGCCGTACCCGGCTATCGCTTGCTCGATCTCCGCTTCGTTCCAAGACCAATAATCGAACAGGTTATAGAAA
>RGUL01000059.1 GCA_010027845.1 Gammaproteobacteria bacterium | reverse complement strand
AAAACACAAAAACACAAAAAACACTTCGAAAAACGAAAACACAAAAAACACAAAAACACAAAAACACAAAAACACAAAAAGAAAAAAGAAAAAAAGAAGAAAGGCGCGATCGTCGGTTCCAAAAAAAAAGAAACCCAAAATGAACGACGCGGAGTACGACGCGCACTTGTTCGCGCACCAGCGCGCCGCCGTCGCGCGCATGGTGGACATGGAGACGCGCGACGAGTGTGTCCTGAACGAGTCGGAGTCGATCGAGGCGCGCGTCGCGTTCTACACCGACCCGCCCGGCGCGGGGAAAACTCGAGGCATCATCGGGCTCGTGCTGCGCACGGCGAACGAGCCGCGCGCGCCGCGCCCGAACATCAAGTGCTCGTACACCGTCCAGAACCTCGTCCGCGTCGCGCACACAGGCGGAGTCCCGAGCGCGCGGCTCACGCGCACGACGCTCATCGTCGTCACCGCGAGTCTCGTGGCGCAATGGGAGCGCGAGCTCGCGCGCTCGACGACGATCAAGGCGTCGCTCGTCGTCGTGCGCCGCGTCGCCGAGGCCACCGCGATCGCGACGCACTTTGAACGAGGCCGCGTCAGCGAAAGCGTAAGCGACGAAAGAGAGGCCCGACGCGGAAGCGAAAGCGCAAGAGAGGGCCCCACGGCCCGTGAGGCCCGTCGCGGTCGCGGCGACGACGAGTACGACGAGTATGAAGATTACGAGGAGACCGCGACGGGCCTCACGGACCTCACGGACCATAGTACGGGCCATGGTACGGAAAGCGCGGCGGAGGACCCGCTGGTGGTGCTTGTGTGCTCGCGCCGGTACGACGTCGTCGCCGCGCGGCTGTCGAGCGCGCGGGTGGTCATGCGCCGCGTTGTGGTTGACGAGGCGCGCCGGCTCGACGTTTCGTTCGCGGCGACGGTGAGCCGCGACTTCCTGTGGCTCGTGTCCGCCGCGACGGAGACCGCGTGCGCGGCGGAGATCGTGTCGTGCCACTCGCGGTGCTTCTGGTCGGGCCTGCGGAACCTGGGGACGCAGTACGTGCGCGCGATCACGGTGCGCTCGAGCGACGAGGAGCTCGTGTACGCCTGCAACGTGACGGTCAGGCACTACGTGTGCGCGCTCGACTCGCGCATCGCGAGCGCCGTGCGCGGCCTGGTGCCGCACGCCGTGCGCGAGCGGCTCGACGCGAACGACATGCAGGCCGCGCTGGCGCACCTAGGCGGCGGCTCGGACCTGATGACCGTCGTGCGGCGGCGCGCGGAGCTCGACCTCGAGCAGGCGCGGATCGATATCCGGCGGGCGGAGCACATCATCAGCGCCGCGGTTCCCGAGGGAGCGCAGCGCGCGCTGCGCGTCGCCCAGCTCGAGGCCGCGCGGGCGAAAGAGGCGCGGATCCTACGCGACATCGCCGTGGCGGAGGAGCGGTTCCGCGACGCGCTGAGCTCGCAGTGCGCGATATGCTGCGACGACATGCGCAACCCGGTGCTGCTGACGTGCTGCCAGAACCTGTACTGCGGCGCCTGTATCTTGACGTGGATCCACGCGCACGGCCGGTGCCCGACGTGCCGCTCGAACAACCTGCGCGTCGAGCCGATCGACGACGGGACGCGCCGGACGACGGCGGCGCCGGTCCGAGCACGGACCAAGATCGAGATCCTCAACGAGATCGTCGCCGCGGCGACGGGCGGCGTGATCGTGTACTCCGTCCACGTCGACGGGCTCGCGGCGGCGCACACCGCGCTCGCCGAGTCGGGCGTCTCCGTCGGGTTCATCAAGGGCATGTCCACGACGCGGGACAAGCGCATCAGCGAGTTCACGCAAGGCAAAGTCAAGGTCCTCTTGCTCGACGCGCAGGTCAACTGCGCGGGGCTCGACCTGCTCGCGCTGACGGACGTCGTGCTGTACCACGACATGCCCGCCGACGTGAAGACGCAGATCATCGGACGCGGTAGGCGGATCAACCGCGTCGCGCCGATGACGGTGCACTGCCTCTTCGAGAACCCCGCCGGCGGCCCCTAAACGTACTTTTACTTTTGTTTAATTTTTTTTTAAAAAAAATTAAAAAAACTTTAAAAAAAATCCAAAACGAAAAAAAAAACAGGGGCCCAAAAAAACCGAGAAATGTGTTTGTGCGGGAGACGGCAGACGCGGCGGTGGTGCGCGGAGTGCGGGCGCGAGAGCGCGCGGTACGAGACCGCGGTGCGCGACGTGCTCGAGTCGGACTACCGGCTCGCGGGGTTCGCGTGGGACACGCGCGCACTTTGCCCCCAAAACGGAACAACAACAAGAACTAGAACGAAGGCGGATACGAATAAGGTAAAAGCGCGACGGCCCGATTTCCTATGGCGGTTCGAAGGCGCGTGCGTCGTGCTTGAGGTGGACGAGAACGAGCACAGGGACTACGACGCGGAGGACGAGGAGACGCGCGTGGCCGAGGTCGAGCGCGCGCTAGGCCGACCGGTCGCGTGGGTCCGGCTCCGTATCGCGCGCGGCGCGTCGCTCGACGCGGTGCGCGAGAGCGCGGCGGGCCAGGTGGTCGACGTCCTCGCGGAGCTCATATCTTTGGCGCGAAAAAAAGTCGGAGACTCCCAAACCAAAACCAAAACCAAACCCCAAAGGAGCGTAACCATCGAGGTCAAGTAAAAAAAATTAAAAAATGAGAGAGCAGCAGAACGTGACGTTTGAGCCGAACATCGGGCCGGTGTTCCCCGTGTGCGGCGGGTCGGGAACGCCGGGGAACATGTATGGAACGGCGTACGATATCCCTGAGTCCTCCGTGTACGGCGGCGTAGGCGGCTCGGGATACGGATCGGGATACGGATCGGGCCAAGGATCGGGCCAGAGCTGGGTGTACGCGGCGCAGAGCGCGATCGGGCAGGTCGATGTGCGCGGCGGGCGCGGGTGCGGGCGGTCGATGTGGCCCGACCGGCTCGGCGGCGTCCGGTTCGGCGCGTGCTGCCCGACGGAGATCTCGTTCGGGCGCATAGTGCCCGAGTTCACGCGGGCGGCGATGCAGGCGCAAGAGGAGGAGAACCAGAAGAAGATGCTAGACGACGCGCGGTCGGCGCAGCAGAGCGAGTTCGAGACGGGCGAGTTCTCGGAGTTCGGCGTCGTGTCGACCGAGCGGGCGCAGAACCCGGAGCTCATGCCTGAGCTGTCTGCCGACTTCGGCGGGTACCGCGACTTCGGCACGTTCACGCCCGAGTCGGGCTACGGCTCGGGCTCTGGCTACGGCTCCGGGAACGGAAACGGCCAGTTCCGCGGCGGCCGGTGCTCGTGGCGCTAAAAAAAGTAAAGAGCCCTATGCGGCGATCAAGTCGCTGCGGAACGCGACGACGATGCCGAGGCCGCGGTGGTACTCAACGAACAAGTCGCGCGTCGCGCACGCGACGTTACCGACGGCGTCGCGCGTCGGCGGCATGTCGCCGCTCCACGGCTCGGGGTTCGAGCGCACGACGCCGTAGTGCGGGAACACGGCGTAGTTCCACGCCGCGCAGCAACTGACGACCATCGGCGCCTTGGTTTCGGGAAAAAGGGTCTTTCCGTCGCACGAGCGGACCATTTTTTTATGTACGACGTCGCCCGGACGGACGAGCCACTCGGAGCCGACGTCGTCGTTCATGAGGAGCACGCCGGGCACGTATGTCCCGTCGGGTCCGAAGCCGGGCATCCACTGCGTCGTGGTACACGGCGCAGTGCGTTGTGTGCTCGTCGCGCCGTACGGCGTCTCCTTCGCGCACCGGACGTACGCGGCGTCGGGGCACGTGCCGTACACCACGCCACCGTACGCCGCGTCGAAGCACGAGGTCGCGTCCTTGCTCGCGCGGAACAAACCGAAGCCGCGGTGGCACGACTGCGTCGACGCGTGGTACCCGTGGTAGTGCGGCGTGAGGTACACCGCGAAGAGCGACGGGACGCGCACTTCGACGAACCCGGTGTTGAGCAGCTTCGTGCGCTTAAACCCGCTCCGCGCCGTTCTCGCGATGAGATCGGCGTACGACTCGTACGGCTCCCACGGGAAACCCATGAGCGCGGCGCCTCCGGTGTGGCTTGCCAGGTGACCCGGCGCGTCGTCCGCGTTGGTCGGCGGCCGGTACACGTACGCGTCGCGCACGCCAAGACCAGGGTCCGTCACGCCGTCGGGGATCTGCTTCGCGGTGCGCTCGCCGAACGGAATCGCCGTCGCGCCCGTATCGGGGCACCGGATACAGGCGAAGCCTTTTGCCGGGATACCGCCCGTGCCCATGTACACCGAGTACCCGTTCGCCGTGCGCGCGTCGGCGGTCCACGTCGTGTGCGCGAACTCGCCGAACGGACCGCTCGTCTTCTTCGCGCGCGGGAGAACGAGGTCCGAGCGGCCCGCGAGGTCCGAGCTAGATCCAGTGTCGGTGGCGAGGAACCGGAACCGCGCGCCGGCGTTCCACCCGCGCACGAGCGCGAGCCTCTGTGCGGCCGTATAACCAGCGAGCGGGTCGAGTTTCCCCGCGTCGAGCCGCGCGGGCGCCATGAGGCCGCGGAGCCACGCGACGTGGCGCGGGTCGATCCCTGAGAACTGGTTTATCACCGAGCCCCACTGCACTGTGCGGTCACCGATGCGGCGCTCGATCGCGCGGCCGACGGCGAGAGCGGCCGCGTTCGTCTCGCGCTTCGTGGCCGCCGCCTCGGCCTCCTCGTAGTCGAGCCGCGCGCCGAGCGTCGCGACGTCCACGGAGTCGTCGGCCTGGTAAACGCTCGCTCGGTTCACGCCGACGTCGAGCATCGACGGCACGAAGGCGCCGTTTACCGGTCCTCCCGGTCCTACTGCTAAACCGAGTCGTCGGATCGGATCGACGCTACTGCCGTTCGTATCGTTCTCGTTGCTCGGGCCTTGCGTACCGCTCGGGCCTTGTGTACCGCTCGTGCCTTGCGTAACACCGGGGCCAATGGCCCCAACGGCGCCGTTGGCCGCCGCGCGCGTCGCGACCAAGATCGCGACGACGACGACGCCGACGACGAAAAGGAAAAACAAGATCCCACGGAGTTTCAGTTTCGTTCTTCGGTTCATTTTATTTTTTTATTTCTTTTTTTTTACTTTTTTTTGCTTTTTTTACTTTTTTTTACTTTTTTATTTTTTTCTTGGAAACTACTTTGTTTTCTCTTTTGTTCTCTTTTGTTTTTGTTGGTTCTTTTGTTCTCTTTTTGTTCTCTTTTGTTTTTGTTGGTTCTTTTGTTCTCTTTTGTCGTGCGGTCCAAAACGAAAAAACGAAAAAACGAAAAACGAAAAAACGAAAATGACGGTGTTCATCGAGCTGACGGACGAGCGAGGGCGCACGGCGCGGGCCGAAATTTACAAAAACGGGCTCGTGCGACCGCGCACCAAAAAGAAGGCCGCCATCGTGTGCTGGTCGCTCGTCGTCGCGCCGTGCTGGGCGTACGTCGCGCGGACACGCGCGGTCTCGCTGAGCTCGGCGTGCTGCTTATCCGGCGCGAGGATCCGCAGCGTGCGCGGCTCGCTCACGATCCACGCGCCCGACGGCGACTGGACTCGTCTCGCGCGCGCCGCGGCGCACAGCGGTAAAGCCCACGCGCGGCGCGCGGTCATGCTCCTCGCGCGAAGGATCGACCGATTACCACCCGAAGTGTGGATGCGCATCGCCGGGTTCCTCGCCTCGATGTGCGAAGTCGTCGAGTCCTGAGCCTACGAAGTACGAAGTACGAAGTAGTCTACGAAGTACGAAGTCACAGAACGCCCATCCCGGTGATCCCGAGCCCGGTGCGGTTGACGTACCCTTGGATCGTGTCCCCGACGACGGCCGCGAGGACCTTCTGTACGCCGGACTTGCCGCACGTACACACCGCCCGCCGGTCGTCGGACTCGCTACACGCGCTCACGTAGTTCGGCTTCGTCGCCGCGAGCGTCTCGCCCATCGTGTCCGGTGCGAACTGGACAGAGTGCATGTCGTACGTGTCGCAGTACCGCGCGGTGCGCGTACACGCGCCCGTCTTCCAGTTGACCGCGTGGCCGGGGACGTCCTTGTCGACGACGTACTGGAGCTCGCCGCTCTTCTTCGTCGCGGCGACGATGTACGGACACACGTGGAGGTTCATCGCCGCCGCCGAGTCGCGGACGCACACGCCGGACGTACCCGCGCTCGCCCGCGCCTCCGACGGCGAGCGGTACACCAGCGAGCTCTCGACGCGCTCGACCCACCGGAACGACTCGCGGCGCACGTGCGCGCTCTCGTGCGCCCACTTGGCGCGCGCGGCGAACGTGTCGTCGACGACGGTCCAGTCTTCGGGCTCGAGGATCTGCGCGACCTCGTTCGCAATGTCGGCGTCCACCGCGCGCATCGCGGCGACCGCGTCGGCGAAGGTCGCGACGCGACCGGAGACTTTGCGGATACACTTCGCGACGGCGTCGATGAGCGGGTCGGTGTACGTCGCGGCGCCGCTCGGGTCGCGGTGCAAGTCGACGGCGAGCCGGATCGACGAGGTGAACAGGATCGAGAGCTGTACCGTCGCGAACTTCGCCGCGCTGCTGAACGCCGCGCCGCGCGGCCCGACGAGACGCTCCACCGCGTCCATGTACGCGAAGCACATCGACTTCGGCGCGGCGCACACGCCGTCGACCATCTTGCCGCCCCTGTTCGCGCACGGCACTCTCACCGCCGCGTCGTAGATCGCCGTGTTGTTCTGCTCGTCGACGAACCTCTTGAACCGCGTGATCAGGTCGAGCGCCTCGCCGGGCTTCATGTCGCTCGTGCGTAGCCCCGCGAACCAGTCCGCGACGGTCTCCGTGCCGAAGATCCGGGATATATTCGCTCGGTTCTGGCTCACGTACGCGCCGCGCATGTACGCGCGCGCCTCGGCGTACCCCGTCCACCCGTCGGTGTTCACCTCGAGGATGAGGTCGACGAGCTCGCTCGTCTCCATCGCGGCGATCATCATCTGCGTCTGGTCGCTGTTGAGCTGATCGAGCTCCTCGGCCGTCACGTGGCAGTCCTCGGTGAAGTTTCCGATGCACAAACTATCGAGCACGACGCTCACGACCCCGAACACGAGCTCGAGCACGATGAGCGCGACGCCGACGGGGCCGAGGGTCGCCTCGACCTCCATCCGCACGGCCGTCGACGCGGCCTGCGTCGCGGCCCTCGCCGCGATCCGCGTCGCCAGTGCCGTCATGCGCGTCGAGAACCGCGCCATCGCGACGCCGACGCGCGCGGTGACCTTGGTCGCCAGCTTCGCCGAGAGTCTCGCCGCGACGCTCGTCGCTTTGGCCGCGAACCGCGTCGCCGTCTTCGCCGCGCGGAGCGCGAGCGGCGAGGCGGCCCGCGCGAGCTTGGTGCCGCGTATCGCCAGCTCGCGGAGCGACGTGGGGCTCAGGAGCGTCCCCGCGATGAGGTACCCTTGGTCGGTACACGTGGACTCCGTCCGCTTCTCGTCGTACGACTCGTCCGCGAGGCAGCGGTACAGCGTGTCCGCGATCACCAGCGCGCCCGCCGCGGCGCCGCTCGCTTTCGCCGCGGCGGAGACGCTTCCGTGCTGCGCGACGAGCTGCGTGATCGTCCTCATCGACATCTTCGCGAGCGACTCTATAGCGGCGCACACGACCAACGTGCGCGCGGTGCCGACCGCCATGGAGCGCACTCGCTCCCGTACGGCCTTGCTCGGATCCTCGGAGATCGCGAGATCGACGGCGAGCTCGACGGCCTCGCTCGTAGCGAGCACGTCCTCCGTATCCGCGACCGTTTGAGCCAGCGTCACGACGCTCACCGGAACATCCACCACGGGCTCTTCTCGTCGTCGTTGCGGCGCCGCGGGACTCGGACCCGGACTCGGACTCGGTACGGGACCCGAGCGCGCGCCGAGAGCGAAGAGAGCGGCCGCGGTGACGAGTAGCGCGACGACCGCGATCGCGATGATCACCCAGCCTCGCGCGATGCTCGGTTTCCCCCCACTACTAGCTCTCTTCTTCCTTAGTTTCGCTAGGCCTCCAACGGCCATTCTTTCTTTTCTTTTGGTTCCATTTTTCTTTTTTCTTTTTTCTTTTTTCTTTTTTCGTTTTTTCTTTTTTCTTTTTTCTTTTTTTCTTTTTTCTTTTTACGTTTTTTCACTTTTCAAAATTTAAAAATTTAAAACAATTTTTGGGAGACGACTCCTTTTTTCGGGACTTACTTTTTTACCGGTAGGGGCCCGAAAAAAAGAAAAAGAAAAAAAAATGAATACGGACTGGGGTCTTGTGTGTGTACTGGTGCCGCGCCTACTTCCGTTGGTTTCATGGCGACGTCCGAAGGCCCACTCGCGTACGCAGACCGAGTCGCGCTGAGCGTTGCGCCGGTCAACTCGACGCACCGCGTCCCGTTCTTCGTCGCGTCGACGTACGGTCGGTTCGTTTACCCCGCCCACTACCGCTCCGACGGTGCGCTCAACGGCCCTGGAAGTGGGCCCGTTTTAGGGCCCGTTTTGGGACCGGGGCCTCGTCGTAGTGGCGGGACCGCGATAGAGTTCACGGGAACGCTGCGCGACGAGCAGCGCGTTGCGCTCGCGTCGATCATCGAGTCGGTCGAGCGGACGGGGAGCGCGCTGTGCGAGATGCGGACGGGGTTCGGAAAGACCGTCGTCGCGCTCGCGTTGTGCGGCGCGATGCGCGTGCGCGCGCTCGTGCTCGTGCACACGCACACGCTGCTCGCGCAGTGGGTAGAGCGCGCGAGCGAGTTCACCGGAACCGAGCCGCCCACCGCGCGCGGGAGCGCCGCGCTCGAGCGGTGCGTCGCGTCCGACGCGCCGCTCGTCATCGCGATGATCCAGACCGTCGTTGCCGCCACGGGCCCCGCGACGCCTTCGGCGCCTACTACTACTACGGCGGCTCCGTCTTCGGTGCCTCTTCGTGGGCGGTTCGACCTCGTGATCTACGACGAGGTGCACCACGTGTGTGCGCGCGCGTTCTCCCGCGCGATCTTCGCGCTGCGCTCGCCGCTCGCCGTCGGGCTCTCCGCCACCGTCGAGCGCGCGGACGGGCTCGGCGTCGCGCTCGGGTGGTTCTTCGGTCCGAGCATCCGCACGAGCGGCTCGAGCATCCGCGCGACGGTCGAGCGGCTCGAGATGCGCGACCACGGCGTCGAGGTCACGAGCGTGTACAACAAGGCCCTCCGGCGCGACGCCGTCAACTTCTCGCGCCTCGTTTCCGACCTCGCGTCGTGCGCGCCGCGCACCGAGCAGATCGCCGCGCGCGTGCGCGCGCTCCTCGCCGAGGGGCGCGTCGCGCTCGTGGTGTGCAGCCGCGTCACGCACTGCGCCGCGATGCGCGACGCGCTCGCGCCGTACAGGGTCCGCGTCCTCGCGGGCGGCAAAGGCCAGGACGACGACGCGCCGTTCGACGCGATCGTCGGTACGTCGGGCACCGTCGGCGAGGGGTTCGACGAGCCGCGGCTCGACACGCTCGTCTTCGCGACGCCCGTCGTCGCCGTCACGCAGGCCATCGCAATGCCTCCGCTCGTGGTGGACCCCGTCGACCCGATCGCGGTGTGCACCGGCCAGTGGTTCAAGCGCGTCGCGGCGTACAAGGCCGCCGGCCACACGATTACCTTACGCTGACTCGGCGGGGCCCCCCCAAAAAAAGAGACTACTATACTAGGTCCCGTCCGCGGCGAAGCGGATCTGCGAAAGCGCGACCGCGCCGTTACCGAGGTTTACGATCTCGAGCACGCCCATGTGCTCGTTCGCGGCGATCGAGGCGCTCGCGCCGCAGTCGACCCGCGCGACGCCCGATACGATACCACTTTTTCGTGATTTGCCGGCGAACTCGAGACACCCGAACGTGATGCCTAGCTTGGCGCCGGTACCGGCATCAGAGTATCTGCTCGACTCAATAAAGTGGTCGGGCTTCGACGCCGGTTTTTTGCGCCGCGGGTCGATCGCGACGCCGCGCGCCTCGTGGCGCGCGGACCCCGTGATGCAGTGGCCGCGCACGACGAACGTGCGCTCTCTGATGTGCTTCGGCATGATCTGATCGCACTTGAGCGGCTTGAACCCGTGCCCGAGCCTCCGGCCCCACACGAGACCCATACTCCCTTTCCGGTCGGTCCCCGTGAACGCCCCGTCCCTGTGCCTCGCCACGACCCGGTTCACGTGCTCCGCGTACTCCCGCGCCGTCGCGTACTCCCGGTCCCGGTCGAAGTACACCGAACCGCGCACGTCCACGGGGTCCGCGTGGAGGAACACCACGTTCCCTACCGTCACGACGCACCGCAGCGGACCGAACAACCGCGCCATGTGTCCTTCCTTCGACCACGCCGCGTGCCCCACGTTCCCGTACGCCCGCATACGCGTATCCTCGTACTCTCGCGTCACGTGCCGCTGGTACGCCCTGTGCGATCCCGACTCGCCGCTCGACGCTTCCTGCATTCGCATGAGCTCGTGGTTCCCCATCACCCACACGATCCGCGCGCCTTTGGCGACGAGCACGTTCAGCAGCGCAAGCACCTCCCACTCGTTCGCCCCGTCGCTCTTTTTGGTTTCGCCGAGCTCCATTCGCCGCGACAACGGCGCGTCGCCCCCGCGCGTGTTCGCGCAGTTCCGCCGACAATCGTCGATCAGGTCGCCGCATATCACTACCACCGACCGACCGCCCGTCCACACGAGGCTAGCCGCGTCTCCGATCACCCCGATCCGCAAAAGACACAGAAGCAACAGTCTCGCGTCGCCGTGGATGTCCGATAACGCGTACACTTTGTCCACCTCGTTCCACTCGAACGTCGCTCTCCGGGCGAACTCGTTCATGGACCGCGCACTCACCAGTCTTCGATCGCACCTCGGACCACGGAGAGGGTCCCTACACCGTTCGACCTCGTTCATTTTTTTTCTTTATTTTTTTAATTTTTATTTTTTTTTTCCTTTTCCTTTTTTTTCTTTTTTTTTAATTTAAAAGTTTTTTCCTTTTCCTTTTTTTTCCTTTTTTTCTTTGTTTTTTTTCTTTTTGTTGTTGGTGGCACTTCCTCTATTACCAGAGACCCTTTTTCTTTTTTTTTCACTCGGACCCGTGGAAGCGCTCTGCCTTCCATCCATCGACCCCAAAAAAAAAGAAAAAAACTGAAAAACTGAAAAACAAGAAAAACAAGAAAAAAAGAAAAACAGAAAAAAAAAGAAAAGATGCTCGACTCGGCCGACGAGTCGAGCGACGAGGAGCACGACGAGGACGCGACGGCGTTCAAGTCGCTCGTCGCGGTCCAGGGCGACTCGGCGATGACGGACGAGCTCCGCGCGCTCCGGTTCGAAGCGGCGGACATTCGCGCGATGGAGGTCGACGGCGCGGTGCTCGTCTCCGCCGTCGACACCGTGCGCATGGCAACGGGGAAAAACAGGAACTACGCCGCGCAGCAACTGCGCCGAATCCGGCGCGCGGCGCGCGTCCCGCTCGAGATCCACATGCTTCGCGGCGCGCGCGGCGGACGGCCCATCCCGTTCTGCGACGCGACGACGGCGGGGCGTATCGTGCTCATGTGTCCCGGCGCGCACACCGACGACGTGCGCGACACGTGCGCGCGCCTCCTCGTGCGCTACCTCCGCGGCGACGTGACCTTGCTTTCCGAGATCGCGGAGAACAACACCGCCGCGTCGCGGTTACCCGAGCCCGTGCGCCGCTTCGTCGGGTACACGAGCTCCGAGGCGTCGTCCGCGCTCATGCAGATCTCCGAGTTCGCGACGGAGACAGTGCGCCGCTTCAAGCTCGTCGGCGACTGGACCGCGTCCTTGCGCCAGGCCCAGTGGGACGAGGAGCGCGCGCGAGGTCGCGCGGTTATCCGACCGTCTCGTCGCGCTCGAGGAGCGCGTCGAGGCGTCGAGCAGGCAGGCCGAGTCGGTCCGCTTGGCCGCTTTGGCTACTGCTACTACTACTTCTGCTACTTCTGCTACTGCTACTTCTGCTACTACTAATGCAAGCACAAGTGCCTGGTGGCGCGCTGTATTCTAAAAAAATATTTTTTTGTTTTTTGTTTATTTTTTTTCATTTTGTTTTTGTTTTTGTTTTTGTTTTTGTTTTTGGGGGGACCGAAGTCCCGGTCGAGGAACAAAAATAAAAAAATGAGAGCTGTTGCGCGCCGCGCGCTGCTGCGCACCGAGCGCGACGCGCTCGCGTTCTCGTTCGGGTACAAGTGCGCTTCGTGCAGTTCGATGCTACAGCCCGGGTGGCACGCGGACCACATCACGCCGCTCGCCGACGGCGGCGCGCACTCCGTGGCCAACTTACAGCCGCTGTGCGCGCCGTGCCACACGATCAAGACCGCGCGCGAGAACTCGACGCGTGCTCGCTCCGCACCAGAACAGCAACAAGAACAACAAGAACAACAAAAAAAGCAGACGGTGTGTTTGACCGATAAGTGTACCGCCGCGTTCGCGGTGTGGCGCGCGCGCAACGAGTCGTTCCGTGTGGTCCGGTACGAACGAATCGCCGGAATGCGGCTCGACGATATCGCGCGGAACAAGGTTCTCGTGACCAAGACGAGGAACGCGCAGCGCGAGGCGCCGTATAACTCCGCGGATCTCACGTACGACCTCCGGTACGGCTACGTCGTGCTCCAGACTTAACGCCTTGGCGGGCCCATTACGAAGAAGCGGCCTTGACGGCCTTGACCTTGCGCCACGCGCACACGCCGTTCTTGTTCGGTGTGCTGTGGTACACGTTCCCGTCGTTGCCGACCATTTTTCGCCCGCGGCACTGGTTCGCGGGAAACGGCGGACTATTCCGCGACGTATACTTCGCCGTCGTCTGCTCTTCACACGACTTCGACTTTTTAGACGTCGCCTTCTTCGACTTTTTAGACGTCGACTTTTTAGACGTGGACTTCTTCGACTTTTTAGGCTTCGACTTCGACTTTGGCTTCGACTTTGGCTTCGGCTTCGAGGCCTTAGGGCTCTTCGATGCCCTAGGGGCCTTAGGCCTCTTCGAGGGCCGTGAGGCCGACTTAACCTTAGGCCTCTTCGAGGGCCGTGAGGCCTTAGACTTTAGGACCGACATCGATTTAGACTTCGGTTTCGGTTTAGATTTCGATTTTGGGGCCGAACGAGCCCCCGACTTGGCTGAAACCCGAACGGGCATTTGGGGGGTTTTTTTTTCTTGGGGACTGGAGCTACGTTTTTTTAATGGACCGCGCATAAAAAAAAATTGTGACCGGATGGGGCCCCGTGCCACCAAACAGAATTCTTACCGCGTCGCGATGGATCGTGGGATGAAGCTGGTGGCAGATCCATCGAGACGCTCGAGCCGTCCAAGCTCGCTTGTTAAAGATAAAAAATTAAAAAAAAAACTGAAGCATT